>CBETOJ010000022.1:0-11039 GCA_965537725.1 uncultured Campylobacterales bacterium
ACCAGATATCCAATCACAAATCTATATGGATAAAAAAGATGGTTATATGTTAAGTATGATCGAGGCACTTACTCCTACAATAGAGTATCAAAAGGAGAAAAAAACAGAATCCTCAGAAGAGTCTTCAAACAATTCTACTTATGAGAAAAAAGAGCCTTTCTTTAAAGAGAGTGATTTTACATTTAGCTCATATATGAATGATAAAAACCTTAATTCTAATATTGGTTCAACAGGAGCATTTTTTGATACTTTATCATCAGCTGGAGGAAGTGTAAAAGAGGCTAGTTAGCCCGAACCTTTTCATCTTTTGCATCACATAGCGTTAAAGCAAATAGGGGATTGCATTGCTCTTTTTCTAGCACTATTTTTGCTTCTAGAAGAGTCGTTCCAGTTGTAACCACATCATCTACTAAAATAATATCATGTTTTTTATCTCCTAGATATTGGAAAGCTCTTTTATTGTTTTTTCTAAAGTCTAAACTTTTTCCAGCATATTTAACAATATTTGTTGCTTTAAGTGTATTATAAAGTGGTGTAATATTTTTTGATCTTAGAAATTTTGCTAAGATAGCGGTATGAGAAAATTGATGTCTTGTATGATCATCTACTGGTATTGCTAATACATTGTTATCATATTGAAAATTATCAGCAAACTTTTTAAAGGCTAATTTTCCTAAAATTGTATAGACTCTATCTCCAAAAAAATGATACTTTGTATTGATTAATTCTTTTATGTCATCAAGTTGATAAAAACTATAGACAAAAAAATCTTTTGATATCTCTCTTTTATAAAAAGATGGCTCTAAAAGATTTTTTTGACACGATTTACAAATAGCTTGGTATGAGATGTTTTCACAACTTAAACATCTCATATCGCTTTTGTATTGTCCATTAATACTGGTACAAAAATAAGTGAAACAATAACAGCAGCTACCGTTCCTGAGATAAGAGCAACTCCTAGTCCTCCAAAAATAGGATCACTTGCAAGGAGTGATGATCCTAAGATAATAGCAATAGCTGTTAAAATAATAGGCTTTGCTCTTGTTTTTGTAGCCACTGCTATGGCACGCTGTTTTTCCATCTTCTTATTTTCAATTAAAGCTTTTGTAAAATCTATAAGTAATAATGAGTTTCTTGAACTTATCCCCATCAAGGCAATAAACCCTATAAGTGAGGTGGCAGTTAAAAAGAATGTCTCAGTGGTCACTAGATCAGCTACCCAGTGCCCTACTATTACTCCAATGATTGAAAGAAAACTTCCTCCAAGGATAATTCCACTTATTGCAAAAGACTTATAATAGATCACTAAAAGTAAAAAGATCAAAATAAGTGCCGCAATAAAAGCAGCTCCAAGATCTCTAAAAGTATCAAGAGTTACTTTCATCTCCCCATCCCATCTTAATAGATATTTTTCTCCACTATGTTTATCTCTTAGACTTAGATCAAACATATAAGTACTCATCCCCTCTACTTTAGAAACTTCATAAGTTTTACTAAAATATTCAATCAACTTCTCTCTTGCTTCTAAAAGAGGATAGACCTGAGAGACCATATCAGTTTCAGCTACAACATTGATAAACTGTCTTAAATCTTTATGATATATGGTAGGCTCTGAAAGAACTTCTTCTATTTGTATCACTTCAGTTAAAGGTACCATGATCCCTTTTTTATTCATAAGATTGAGTGAACTTAGTTTATTTCGTAAAAACTCTTTTGAGTTTTCTTTAATATTTTGAGTCTCATCACTTAAAGCTACAAAGATACCTATTTGATCATTATTATCGATAGTATTTTTAACTCCTACAACCATCCCCTCAAATCCTAGATAAAGTATTTTATTGACTTGCTCAACACTCAGCTCACTTCTACTAATCTTATCAGTTTTAGGGATAAGTTTATATTTTGTATATTGTTCATCACTCATCACATCCACATCAACTAACCCATCAGTATTCTTTAAAATATCTGCTACTTCATACGATATTGTTCGTATCTTTTGAGTATCATCTCCATACACTTCAACTACAACTGAAGCCAAAGTTGGAGGACCTGCTGGCATCTCGATCATTTTAATAGAGGTTCCATCAACTAAAGGACTACACTCCTGTACTAAAACAGGCCTTAGTCTTTGTACCATGTTAAAAGATTTTTCATCTCGCTCATGCTTATCAGTTAGATTAACTACTATTTCAGCATTCTCTTCCCCCATCTTCATACCACTTCCTTTTACAAGTCCAGCATAATCTAATGGCGCACCACTTGCTAAAAACACTTCAAGGTCAGTAACCGCTTGTTCGCGTTGTAAAATACTTGAAATACATGTTGTAACTTTTATAGTTTGCTCTTTTGAACTTCCAACTGGAGTATCCACATAGATACTAAAGGTATTTGCTGATTTTCCAGGAAGCATTTTGGCTAAAACTATTTTTGTTGGAAGCATCATCACAGATGCTCCAAGGGCTACAAAAGCGAGGAGTATTACTACGATTTTTTTGAATCGGCTTGTTAATATTCCATGTATAAAATTTTCAAAGTTACCCATTATGTTCCCCTTTTACATAATGCTTATGTGCTCCATCTTCACTTCTTTTTAAAAGCTTTCTACTTAAATATGGAGTAAAGATATAAGCAATTGCTAGTGAAGCTAATAATGCCACAGGAACATTTAAAGGGATCGGTTTCATAAACTCTCCCATCATCCCCCCAACAAATGCCATTGGTACCATCGTAAGGATAATAGCAAGTGTAGCAATATTTGTAGGGGCTCCAATCTCATCTGTTGCCTCGATCAGTATCTGATCAATATTTTTTGATTCACTCTCATGGGAATGGAAATGTCTGTGGATATTTTCTATCACAATAATTGCAGCATCAACTAAAAGTCCAAGGGAGAGTAAAAAAGCAAAAAGCGTGATACGATTAATTGTTTGTCCTGTAAGATACGCAATAAAAAGTGTTACCGCTAAGATAGCGGGAACTGTAAAAGTAACGATCAAAGATTCTTTCCATCCAAGGAAAAATATAAGCATAATTGCTATAATAAAAATGGTGATTACCAGATGATGTACCAGCTCATTTACTGCCTCATTCGCTCTTTTTCCATAATCTCTAGTGACCACATACCCTATCCCTTTATTATTTAACATTGTTTTATATTCACTTAAAAGTTGTGTGACATCGTCTGCTACAAATACGGCATTGGTTCCACCAAGTTTTGCAATGGTCATTGTCACTTGATCAAAACTTTTGACTTGACTTTGCTCTTTTAAAACAAGCTCTACACTTTTTTTATCTTGATAGTTAAATCCATCTTCTACACTTGCTACATCTTTTAAATATATTGGACTTCCCATATATTTTGCCACAATAATATTTTTCACATCATTAACGCTCTCCACAGCATTTTCAACTCCAAATACCACTAACTCATTAGTATTTGTTTTTGTTTTCACATTTGGTACATCTATAGTGATTGATTTTATTGCTTCAACTATTTGTCCTAAAGAGAGATGATAGGCTTTAAGCTTTAAAAGATCTACATTCACATTATACTGCTGTTTTTTAGCCCCTTTAAGTTCAGTTTTTGAAACACTTTCAATGGTACTGATCTCATGTTTTAGATCTTGGATAGTTTTAATAAAACTATTGTAATTAATAGTGCTATTTTTCTGATAAAATGCAATATTCATAATAGGGATATCTATATCGATATCAAAAGGTTTAATAAGTGGCTGCATCACCTCTTTTGGAAGCTGATCCATATTTTGCATCACTTTATCATATAACTTTAGATTTGAAATCTCCCTATTTTGCCCAATATAATACATCACATTCACAATAGCCATATTCTCTTTAGAGATTGAGTAGATATGCTCTACCCCTTTTATCTCTCTTAGTCGTTGCTCTAGTGGCTCTACAATAATTTTTTCAATCTCTTTTGGATCAAGACCAGGAGCTGGGACAATGATACTTCCTCCACTAATAGCAATCTGAGGATCTTCTTCCCTTGGCATCACCTCTAAAGAGAGATACCCAATAGCGATCAAAAAGACTGCTAATACAGCGGTAAGTGGACTATATAAAAAAGCTTTTGCTAACTTTCCTGCAATATCCACTACTTTTATATGGGATAGTTTTTTCTCTTCCATTATGGCACCTTGATATATACTTTTGCATACATTCCAGGATAAACTTTCTCTATACTCTCAAATCCTATTTTAATCGTATAAGTATGAGTCATAGGGTTTGAGCTTGGAATGATCGAATCAATCTTACCTGCAGTTTTATAGTTAATTGATGGGATCTCTATCTCCACTTTATCATTTAACTGCACTTGAAAAAGATCACTCTCAGCAATCTCTGCTGTAATTTTTAAATTGCTAAGATCTGTTAAAACCAAAGCTGGCATCCCAGGGATCGCCATCTCTCCAGCTTTTATATTTTTTTTGATGATCACCCCATCATTTGGCGCTTTGATCGTAAGGTATTGATACTGATTATCTACCTCTTTTACCTGCGCTTTTGAGATATTGATCATATCTTCTAGATTATTTGTGCCAAGTTCAAGTTGCTCCACTTCAAACTTTGAAACTAAGCCTTTTTCATAGAGTCTTTTATATCTTTCATAATTTCTTTTCATGGTATTATATTGGTTTTCATACATCTGTACACCAAGAAGAGCTTGCCTTTTTTTACTGTCAATCTCAGTAGAATCGATAGAGTAAAGAAGCTCCCCTTTTTTTACACGATCCCCTTCACTCACATTTACTTTTTCGATAAACCCCATAAATCGACTGGTAATAAACTTTTCATTATCTGAGACAACTGTAGCGCTGAGTTCCAATTCCTTTGCAAACACTACTGTTGAAAGTAGCGTAAGTAGTAAAAATATTTTTTTCATTATAGTTCCTCTCCCAAAGAGATTTTTAGTATTGCGGCTGCCATTGTCGCTTCATATTTTGCTAAAATAGCTTCTGCATTTGCTTTTTGTTCATTTGCCTGTTGCATTAAAAGATCATTCATATTGATAAGATGATTTTTATACATCTGTGTAGATTGTTCTAACACTTCAGCTGCTAATTTTTGTGCCTTTTGTTTTTGTCTAAACACTTTTTGTTTTGCTTTTAATGTTAAATAGTTTTTCTCAATCTCTAGCTTAATGCCATCTTTCATATATTCAAAGTAGTTAAGAGCTTGATTATATTCAATCTTTGCTTTTTGAGATTTCGAGCTACTTACTGCTCCATCATACAGAGTATAAGAGAGTCCTAAAGCTCCTAGATAGTAATCGTGTTCATCATTAAAATCACTAAAAGTATCATTATTATATCCATACTCCACATGTGCTCCAATGGTTGGATATTTTTTTGAATCTTCAAACTCTATTTTTGATTTTAAAGTTTGTGTATTCAACTCCATCCATTTAATATCTTCTCTTGTTTTCAAGCCCTTTGATTGCAATAAAGGAAGATGATCTTTTGAAGAGTCAATAATATGAAAATCTCCAATATCTGTGATCTCGCTATCACTTGTTAAAAACTTAAGATAAGAGATAGCAAGTTCATATTGATTATACGCTTCTACCATATTTGATTCTACACCCATATCATAGACTCTTGCTTGTTTTACATCAATATTAGTTACTAAGCCCTCTTTAAAAAGCTCATTTGCAAACTCTACAAAAGAGCTGGTCGCTGTTTTTGCTTTTTTAGTTGCTTTAATAAATTCTCGTGCTGCAACTGCTCCATTATAAGCATTTAATACCTCTAAGGTAAGTTTTTTTTCATCATAATTATATAAAGCAGACTTTGCTAATACTTGGAGTTTTGCCATTTTTTTCCCATTATCAAGTTTATATCCAGTAAAAATAGGAACTTGATAACTAATTTTTGTCTCAAAATTTGTTCTTGCACTTGGCTTATTAAGATCATCTGGCTGGATTTGTAACAGTCCACTCATATCACTGGGCTGATTTCCATTTGCTGCTCCACTAATTGCCATTCCAAGAGGAGCTAAAAACTCACTAAATCCAAAATCACCAAAATTTGCTTCTCCTGAAGCTAGTTTCATCCCAAAAACATATCCTGGATGATTGGTTCTACTAATATTTTCATTAAATACAAGTTCACCATAGCTATACCCTTTTGCCTCTTCAAGATCCATTTTTGCTTTTTCAATATCTTGTTTTTTAGCTTTTAGGCTTTTATTGTTTTCAATAGTTTTTTGTAAAGCTGTATCAAAACTAATGGTATACCCATATAGAGATATGCCACTCAAAAGTATAATAAAAAATTTAGCCATTTGTATCCCCTTTAGATTGTAATAAACTAAATAGATCATCTATATATTGTAAAATTTGTTCTTTATTTTTTCTTGCTATGAAAAAACCATCCATTGTTGCAAATATAGCTGGGATGAACTCTAAAATCTTTTCATCTATCTCTTTGTTTGCAATACCTTCAAGAAATATATTGGTTAAGATTTCAGTATATTTTTTCATCATCCTTTCTTGATACTTTATAATTTCATTACTTGGATTATTTAAAGTGATCGCTAAAAACTCTTTATATATATTTCTTTGTGTTTCCACTTTTGAATCATCACTTAAATATAAAGAAAAGAGATCTATCACTTTCTCTTTTGTACTTTTGTTTATTTGCAAATTTTCATTTACTGTCCCCTTACCAATTCCAGCAACTTGTGCAATCTCACTAATAGAGATATTTACAAACCCTTTTTTGATAAAAAGATCACAGGTTGATTTTGCTATCTGCTTTCTTTTTTCCTGTTTTTTTAAAACTTTTGTCATTATATTACCTTCTTTTGACCACTGGTCGGAAAATAGTATTATAATTTTTCTTAATAGTTACTAAATAGATAAACTTAATGAATAGTTTTTGTTTTCAATTGAAATAAGAAAAGATACGAGGTAAATGCGATCAAAGCACAATATAAGAAAAGATACTCTCCATAAGTCCATCCTGAGATTATCCCACCCATAAAGCCACCAAGTCCATAAGCAACTCCTAACATAAACTGCTGGGCAAGTTTTTTATTTTCATAAAGATTATAAAGATAAAGAATTACTGCACTATGATAGAGTCCGAAACTAAAAGCATGCATACTTTGTGTACTATAGATAATAGTGAGATTATCAGGAAAAAGAAATACTAGAAGCCAACGAATTGCTGTTAGTAATATAGTAAACTTAATGATGATTAAAAGATTGTTTTTTAATACAGGTGCTTGATAATAAAGCATTACAATCTCACAAATAACTCCAAATGCCCAAAGATAACTTATCGTCTCTAAAGATATTCCATGTTCACTCTCATAGATAGTAAAAAAGTTATAAAACCCTCCAAAACTCACCTGCATTAAAAAAAGGCTTACCCAAAATGGCCAATATTTTAATAAAGAGAACTTCTCATCCTCTGGAGTGGCTTGATGTTTATCTGTATCATATTGTAAAAGTGAATAGGCAAAAATTGAAGTTAAAAAAATGGTTCCAAAATAAAAATGTACTACCACATCAGAGCCTGTTAATACTTTTGCTACAACTAAAGATATAAGCATAAACCCCACAGAGCCATAAAGTCGTGATTTACCATATCTATTTCCAAGCTCTTTTATAGAGATCACTTCCATATAAGGGAGTAAAATACTGATACACACTCCAAGAATTGCATTATTTATCATAAAAAGATAAAAATTTTCAATAGTAAAATAAAATAAAAAAGAGGTGAGTGTAGATAAGATCAAGGTAGTTTTAAAAATACTTTGTGTAAGTTCAAAATGTTTTAAAAATAAAAATGGCGTTGCAAAACGCATCAATGGAGCTAGAGCTAAAACGATCCCTATCTCTTTTGGAGTATACCCTATATCTAAAAGTGCTTTTGGTAAAAAAATAACATAAACACCAACTGCTGCAAAATAAAAAAAATAAAAAGCTGAAAGCTTAAAAAAAAGCATCTATTTTTTCATAGATGCCACTTCAGAAGGAACCACTGAAGTTTGCATAAGAAGATCTTGAAAAGTTTTTTTATCGTCTCTAAAAAATGGGAGTAAAAACCCTAGAATACTCACTGCACTAATAATAAATGCACCATAGCGAAGTGTTGCTTTTAGCCATCCTAATTTTTCACCAGTTTTGTCATCTAATAAAATAATACTATAGGCTTTAAACCCTGGGGTTTGACCTTTGAATACCCAAAAAGAGACAATAATAGCTCCATAAATAGCCATAGTCACCCAGTGTGCCATATCACTTGCTTGGAAATCATCTTTTCCATCCATTATGATATAAGTAGTGATATACATGATAGGCATCATAATCATAAACATATCTGTGATGAAAGCTTTTACACGAGTAAGCGGAGAGACACAAAGCCCTTGGAGTGTTGGACCTTGTTGTTTATTTTTTGTAACTTGAGGAGTAACTTTCCCTTTTTTTACATCTCTCCAACGTGCCATTGAAAGTTTTAGTTTCCTCTACTTCCAGGTTTATATGCAACACTTCCCTCTTTACAAAGTGGGCACTCTTCTGGAGCATACATCTCAAAAGTAAAGTCTTCTAATGCAAATAGTGGAGGATTTAATGGAAGTTTACAGTTTGCTTTAGGCTCACCTTTTGATCCTGATCTTACACAAAAGCCTCTATTTGCTAATGCTGCATACCCTACGATCTCTCCACCAGCAGCTTCCACTTGTTTTGCAGCTTCTAAAGCACTTCCTCCAGTTGTAATAATATCTTCACAAATAAGATATTTTCCACCAGCTTGAACTTCAAAACCTCTTCGAATGGTCATCGCACCATCTACTCTCTCAGCAAAGATAAACTTTACATCAAGTGCAGTTGCTAAAGCAAATCCTGCTATTAGTCCACCAAGAGCTGGGGAACATACTGCATCAACCCGCACCCCACTTGCTTTTATTTGTTCAGCCAATGCCTCAGCTAAAAGTTTTGCAGTTTTTGGATCTTCTAAAACTTTTGCACTTTGAAGATAAAATTTTGAGTGGTTCCCTGAACTTAATTTAAAATGACCCTCTAAAAGAGCATCTGCGTCTTTATATATTTGTTCTACATTCATAAATACAAAGACCTATATAGTCATAATTTCGTTATCTTTTGCTTTAAACATCTCATCTGTTTTAGCTACATAACTATCAGTAATTTTTTGCACTTCTTCTTGAGCTTGTTTTGACTCATCTTGTGTGATCTCTTTGTCTTTTTCTAGTTTTTTGATCTTATTGTTTGCATTTTGTCTTACATTTCTAATCGCAACTTTTGCATCATCTGTCATCCCTTTTGCTTGCTTTACTGACTCTTTTCTTTGATCTTGTGTCATTGGAGGGAAAAATAGTTGTACCGATTCACCATTGTTATTTGGGTTAACACCAATATTTGCTTCATTGATCGCTTTTTCAATTGGTCCAACCATATTTTTCTCCCATGGAGAGATATTGATTGTTGTACCATCTGGTGTAAGGATAGTTGCTACTTGAGATAATGCGGTAGGGTTCCCATAATAATCAACAGTAATATTATCTAAAATTGAAGTATGAACCTTCCCTGTTCTAACCGTACTATAATCTCTTTTTAATGACTCTAAAGATTTATCCATATGCTCTTTTGTGTCTGCATAAATTTCATTTAACATTGTAATTCTCCTTTTTATTAACTTTATTAATGATCTTATTTGAGATGGTAAAAACATCTGGTCCTAACATCACACGTGTTCTTGTTTTTTTAAGATAAAGATTCATTTTTTTATCAACAATCCCATCGACCACATCAACATCGATCCAACCATTTCCAGTGATGTATAATTTTAGCTTTTCATAACTTGGATCAACTTTAGCATGAACTCTTTTTAGTATACCATCTTTTGGAAACTCTTTAGGTTCAAACCACTCCACATCAAAAGTTGTATACCTCAATTTATGTTCTAAGTTTACTTCACCAACTAATGCGATTCTTGGGATATCATATCTATCAGTTTTTTTATTGACTGAACCAGTGTTTTGATTTAATATTGCATCAAATTCAAAGTTCTCTTTTAATACTTTTTGTACCTGTTCATTATACTCACCATACGGATACGCATATATTTTTGGAGCCATCCCAAGATTTTGTTCAAAAAGCTCATAAGCTTTTTTTGTATCTTCTATTATTTGATCAGTTGTAAGATTTTGCAGTCTTGGGTGTGAAAAAGAGTGTAGACCAATAGTTCCAAACTCTGATGCCTCTTGCAACTGCTCCCATGTCATATAATCACCATATTTTTTATCAGTCGCTTCCACATAAGTAAAAAGGCTAAATGGATATCCATATTGTTTAAAAATCGGCAATCCATGATCATAAAAACTTTTATATGCATCATCAATAGTTAGAGCAACCCATTTATATGGAACCGTCTCATTATTTTGAAGCTTTTTTACAATATCTTCTAATGGAACTACCGTATATCCATTATTTTTAAAATACTCAAATTGATTTTTTAATTCGATTGATGTTGTATCAGCACTTTTATATCTAGGATCATCGAAACGATGATACACAAAGATATGAGCCTCAGCAAAAAGATAAAGTAAAGAGAAACATAAAAAAAATAAAGCTCTCATTTTAACTTTATCTCTTTATATTATTTAGTTGTTGGCGCTGCAGGAGCAGAAGGTGTTGGAGTAGTAGTTTGTGGAGCATTTGGTACAAGCTTATTGATCTCTACATTATCCACAACACTTTTTGAGTACTCTTGATTGTATAAGTATCCTAAATATAAAGTGTTTAAAACAAGTGCAAGTCCCAATCCAAACGTGATCTTTGTTAAGAAGTTTGCTGGACCTTTTGCTCCAAACATTGACTCATTACTTCCACTATATGCTCCAAGTCCCATACTTGAACTTTTTTGTAATAAAACAGCAATACTTAAAAGAACAGCTAAAATAAATTGTAAAATTAATAAAGTTGATGTCATTTGTAACCTTTTGTATCTATTATGATAAAATGAACGCAATAATATCTAAAGCTTAATTAAAAA
>CBETOJ010000023.1:0-10942 GCA_965537725.1 uncultured Campylobacterales bacterium
CTAATTTGTACGTTTGATCTTCTGTGATCTCAGCAAATGTTAATATCTTTTTTCCGGAATGATCTTTTAAAAAAGTTTTCGCATCTTCGTGTGAGCTAAACGGGATAAACTCATGCCCCATAGGTCCATAGATATCACTTCGTATCACATAATACGCTTTTGTTCCATCAATACCAGCTTGCGAATAATAATCTGTGACTAAGATCTTTGTGATATTTTCTTTTTTCGCTAATGGATAATTACCCCATTTTTTTGAATTAAAATAAAACTTCATAAGATCTTTCACTCCATCAAAAGAGTAATGTACCTTTTTATCCCCTTGTTCATAAAAAATTTGAGCCACCCATCTTGGATACTTATAAGTAAACATTCCGCACACTGGACATTTCTCTTCCTCTTTGACTATTACTCTATTTTCTATATTTTCCAGTGTTCCAAAACGTCTCACTTCCCATAAATATAATGCTAAGGCATGAAGATCTTTCTCTTTTAAAGGCTTACATAATTTATCATAGACAATAGCACTCTTAAGTTCATTAATCTCTAAATACTCTGTAGGGTCAATATCTTGCTTGCACACTTTTTCAAATATTTTTTTCCCTCTTGGGTACACTTTTTTCTTTTTTATTTTTAAAAAATGTTCTTCATCTTTTTTAAGATCTTCTTGTGCTACTTGTAAAGCTTCATCAAAATGAACTAATCGCCCTTTATACCTATTTTGAAACTTTTTTGCTTCTTTTTTGGAAGAGAAAGCAAATTTACTCACTTTTGAAAGTGTCCCTTTTTTATCACTTTCGATGATAAAATATGCTTGTGATGCTGGTACATATTTTTGTTCAATCTGATCAAAAACTTGAATACTTGATTGATCTATCTCATACTCTTGCATATCTTTTACTAGAGCATATAAAGAGCTATATTGCCGTTTTCTTTTATTGGATTTTAGCTCTGCAACATATGAGGTCTCATAATACTTCTCAATACTTAGTCCCGTAACTGGGCACCAAAGTTTGTCACTTTCTTGAACCAACGCTACCGTTGTGTTTTTCACATCATTTAAGGCAAATAACGAGGAAGTGAATAGTAAAATAATCAGTGTTTTTATAAATCTATTTTTCATAAAAAGAATATTACCTAAGTATGGTTAATTCAATGTTAAGAAATTTTGCAAGTAAAAATTAGCTATACTATTTTTTTATTTTACCCAAGGACTTTATATGGATTTTCTTACAAACCCAAATATCATTTTTTATTTAGTTGCATATCTTGCAGGTGGTATCCCATTTGGACTTCTTTTAGCAAAACAATTTGCTGGAGTAAATATCAAAGAGTCTGGTAGCAAAAGTATAGGTGCTACAAATGTTTTAAGAGTCGTAAAAGAACAAAATCCAGCATTAGCAAAAAAACTAAGTATCGCTACAGTTGCACTTGATGCTACAAAAGGTGCAATTATCATTTTAATAGCTATGGCTTTAGGGATGAGTACAGAAACACTATGGGCAATTGGAGTATTAAGTGTACTTGGGCATTGTTATAGTGTGTTTTTAAATTTTGAAGGTGGTAAAGGGGTTGCTACAGCTCTTGGAGCTTTTATAATCCTTATCCCTATTCCTACAATTATTGGAGCAATTGCATGGTTCTTTTGTGCGAAGGTATTAAAAATCTCTTCATTATCTTCATTAGTTGGACTTATTGGAGTGATTGTTGGAGTATTACTTTTAAATGATGGTCTAGGTATAGATTCAAATGCACCTTTATATTTTATCACCTTTATTATCATCTATAAACATATCCCAAATATTATTAGACTTTTTCAAGGGAAAGAATTAAAAGTTGCCTAAAACTCACACTTTTAGTATCCATATAGAGGATCTTCAATTTAAAACAATTATTGGGATCCTTCCACAAGAAAGAATTGAGCAGCAAAATATCATTGTTGATCTCTCATTTGAGTATCTATATGATTCTTCAAACAATGATTTTATTGATTATAGTGTCGTAGTAGAGGATCTTAAAAATATCTTCCATGAGAAAAAGTTTGAGCTTATAGAAGAAGCTCTTATTTATATTGAGGAGTTTTTAACTACAAAATATTCTATTAACAACTTTAAATTAAAAATTGTAAAGCCCGATATTTTAGAAGATTGTAATGTTGGGGTTTCAAACTTTTAAATCAAATCTAAAAAATCACTTTTGTAAACCAATACCTCTTTTGTATCTCTATTATAAATAAACCTTTTATCATTTTTTTTAATTCTCTCTAATATAATACTTTTTATTTGTGAATCACTTTTATTATGTCGTTTCATATAAAGAAAAAACTCTTTGATATCCATGAGTTGCATTTGAGAAGATTTAGTTTCTCTGTGAGTCTTTAATATCTCTTTTTCAATGTCTCTTCGATGTTTTTCCTTATGCTCTAGCTGGTAGATATTTTTCATCTCACTAAAAGCACTTTTTAAAAGCTCAACTTCACTTTGAAATACATTGAGTGTCTGTTTATGATTTTTATCAAGTCTGTGAATCTCTGCTTTGTACTGTTTTCTCATCAATTTTAAAGTGTGCTTTAAAATCGCTATTTGCTCATCTTTTGACTTTAAAGCGATCTTTTGAAACTCATCAAGTAGTCCACTTGTTTGTTGTTCATTTGAGGTATAAATAGTTTTAGGGTTTGGGGTAGTTCTTTGATTTTGTTTTGGCTCGGTAGTTTGTTTTTGGATAAGGTCTTGATCAAGATATACGTATGTTTTCCCATCTTGTTTGAGCGATTCTAACTGACCTTTTTTTATCCTATAATGAATCCCTTGTAAGGAGAGTCCTAAGATATCAGCTGCTTCACTACTTGAGATAAGCTTTTTCAAAATCGATTTGCCCCTTTTTTAAACACTTTACACCTAATTTAAGTTCATTATACAAAAACTTATGTTAAATTTAACTATGGATATTTTGACAATTATTGTTTTCACACTTTTTTTATCACTTGTACTAAATCTTCTATTAAAAAAGATTCATATCTCTCCAATCGTAGGATATATTTTTACTGGTATCATCATCGTATCTTTTATGGATTTTATCCATATTGATTCAAATTATGTGAACCATATAGCAGAGTATGGAATCGTTTTTTTGATGTTTACTATTGGATTGGAATTCTCAGTGACCCATCTAAAACAGATGAAAAAAGAGGTTTTTGTCTTTGGGACATTGCAAGTAGTTATCACTACTGTATTTTTTGCTTTTATTGCCAATAAACTTTTCGCTCTTGATATTAAAACTTCAATCGTAATAGGATCTGCGCTTGCACTTTCTTCCACTGCTATTGTGTTAAAAGTATTAAATGAAAATGGAGATATTCATAGGCCTTATGGACGAAACAGTGTAGGAATATTGATCTTTCAAGATCTCGCTGTAATCCCTATTTTACTTATGATCACCATTTTAGCTGATTCTACAAGATCTCTTGGAGACATGGTATTAAATACTGTTATTTCAGCGATTATTGTGGGTATTATTCTCTTTATTGTAGGATTTTATATCATTGAAAAGTTTTTAGCATATGTAGTGGATACTCATGTGGAAGAGCTTTTTATCGCTTCAATTTTATTGATAGTACTCTCTTCTGCTTGGCTTGCTCATAGTTTTGGATTTTCCCACTCACTTGGAGCTTTTTTAGCAGGGATGATGATCGCTGAGACAAAATACAAATACCAAATAGAAGCTGACCTTGTACCATTTAGAGATATCTTACTTGGAGTATTTTTTATCTCTGTGGGGATGCAAGTCAATTTAATGGCAATTTTTGAAAATTTTTTTACTATTGTTGGATTATCAATTGCTATTTTAGCACTCAAAGCACTTTTAATTTTTGCTATTATTCGAATCTTTACTTTTACAAAACGTGCTATTAAAACTGCTCTTGCTTTAGCACAAGTGGGAGAATTCTCATTTGCAGTATTTGCACTAGCTAGTGCGAATAACTTAATAGATAATGAACTCAATCAAATTATGATCTCTGTTGTTATTATCTCTTTGATCTTTACCTCTTTAGCACTTCGTCATGTAAGAGCCTTTACAAATTTGTTTTATCCTGAGAGAACAGAAGTTTTAGAAGAGCCAATGGTAAGTGCAGATATAAAAAATCATATTATTGTATGTGGATATTCACTTCTTGGTCAAAAAATCGTAAAAAGATTAAAAGATTCTGGTTTTGCTTATGCAGCCATTGAGCATGATAGACAGCATGTAAAAGAGGGGCTTGATCGTGGGGATGTGGTCTTCTTTGGAAATGCAGCTTCAAAAATTATGCTCGATTCTTTATTTATAAAAAATGCAACAGCAGTTATAATTGCAATCGATAATGATGAAAAGATACGTCTGATCACTGAAGCTATAAAAGGGATCGACCCAACCATATCAGTTATTGTAAAAATAACCCATAAAGCACAAATTGAAGACTTTAGTGATCTTCATATTGATGGCTTTGTAAATGAAAATGAAATAGTAGCTGAACAGCTAGTATACGCGGCAACCCACTGTAAAATATAAAGGAGCAAAATAATTGGCTAGTTATGAATATGAGATAAAAGAAGAACTTGATCTAGATGAACCAAAAAAATACAAAGTATTACTTTTAAATGATGATTTTTCCACTATGGATTTTGTTATTGATGTATTAATAAGCGTTTTTCGTAAATCATTAAATGAGGCTGAAGCTATTATGTTAACAGTTCATAATAACGGAAAAGCAATCTGTGGTGTGTATACTAAAGAAATTGCTTTAACAAAAGTAGCGCAAGTAAAAACAATGGCACGAAAAGCAGGTTTTCCTCTTAAAGCCATTGCCCAAGAGGAATAACAAATGATTAGTAAAGAATTACAACAAGTATTTACAAATGCAGTAAATTATGCACGAGCTCACAGACATGAATATATTACAATAGAGCACGTTTTTTTATATCTTTTAGAGGATAAATCTATTGTTTCTTTACTCAATCAATTACAAATTGACCATACTGAACTACAAGAGAGATTAAAAGTTTATATACTTAATAATACTCCAGTGTATCCTACTGAGATAAAAAATCAAGATCCACTAGAAACTGTAACCCTCACACATACTATTGAGCAAATGGTTGCACATGCTGGGCTTTCAGGGAAATCTGAATCTTCAATCGAAGATATGTTTGTTTATATTTTAAAAGATGAACAAACATATTGTAGTTATCTTTTAAAACAACAAGGATTAGAAAAAGTTGATATCTTAGAAGAGATTAGCCATGGTTCATATAAAGATGAAGAAGAGGAACTAATAGATCTCAACGAGCTGAAAAAAGCTCACCAAAACCAAGAAGAGTCTCCTTTAAGTGAAAATAGTACTGAACTAGTTAGCTTAGCAAAAGAGGGAAAAATAGATCCAGTTATTGGTCGAGAGCATGAAGTAAGCAGAGTAATAGAGATACTTGCTAGAAGAAAGAAAAACAATCCTATTTTATTAGGGGAAACAGGAGTTGGAAAAACTGCTATTGTAGAAGGGCTTGCTTTAAAAATAGCAAATGAAGAGACTCCAGAATTTTTACATGATACAAAACTCTATTCACTCGATATGGGATCACTTCTTGCTGGGACAAAATATAGAGGTGATTTTGAGAAAAAACTCAAATCAGTTATTAAAGAGGTGATAAAAAAGAAAAATGCTATCCTATTTATTGATGAGATCCATACGGTTGTAGGAGCAGGAAGTGTTGGTGGAAGCACCATGGATGCTTCAAATATCTTAAAACCTCTTTTAAGTAGTGGTGAGCTAAAACTTATCGGTGCCACAACGTATGAAGAGTATAGAAATGATTTTGGAAAAGACAAGGCATTTAGTAGAAGATTTGCAAAAGTTGAAGTACAAGAGCCTTCAATTGAAGATTGTGCCCTTATTTTAGAAGGTTTAAAAGAGAAATATGAAACTTTTCATAATGTAAAATATACAGGGAAAAGTCTTCAACTAGCAGCTGAACTTAGTAAAAAATTTATCAATGATCGATATCTACCAGATAGTGCAATTGATGTAATAGATGAAGTAGCTGCAACTATAAAACTTCAAAAACCAAAATCAAAATCAGCGGTCAAAATTTTAGAGAGTGATATTGAAAATACTATTGCAAATATTGCAAATATCCCTCCAAAAACTGCAACAAAATCTGATATCTCTTTACTAAAAAGCTTAGAGAAAAGCCTACAAAAAAGGGTATTTGGACAAGATGATGCAATCACAACAGTTATCAAAGCTATTAAGATCAATCGATCTGGAATGGGAGCAGATAATAAACCTGTAGGAAGTTTTCTTTTTACAGGTTCAACTGGTGTAGGGAAAACAGAGGTTGCAAAAGAGTTAGCAAATGAGCTAGGGATTCATTTTGAAAGATTTGATATGTCTGAGTATGGGGAAGCTCATACTGTAAGTAGACTTATTGGAGCACCTGCAGGATATGTAGGATACGAAAAAGGAGGATTACTTACTGAAGCTATTCGAAAGCACCCACATTGTGTCCTTCTTTTAGATGAGATAGAAAAAGCGCACCCAGATCTTATGAGTCTCCTTTTACAAGTAATGGATAATGCGACCCTTACAGATAATAATGGAGCAAAAGCAGACTTCCAAAATGTCATTTTAATTATGACATCAAACCTTGGAGCAAAAGCTACAGCTATTATGGGATTTGAAAAAGATTCAAACCTTAATGAAGACAAGGCTGTAAAGAAATTCTTTGCACCTGAATTTAGAAATAGACTTGATGCAGTAGTAAAATTTGCATCACTTAGTGAAGATGTTGTGATTAAAGTTGTTGGGAAATTTATCACTGATCTTGAAGAGAGTTTGATAGAGAAAAATATCAAGATAAAAATCTCTCTTAAGGCTAAAAAAGAGCTTGCTAATAAAGGCTATGATCAACTAATGGGAGCAAGACCACTACAAAGAGTGATCTCTGAATATATTAAAATACCACTGAGTGATGAGATTCTTTTTGGAAAACTAAAAAATGGTGGTGAAGTGAAAATTGATTTTAAAAATGAAGAGTTTACTTTTAGTTTTGATAAATAAAGAGGAAAATTTGATTATTTAAAATCAAATTTTCCACTTGTCCAATAATCCTCAGAAAGTTTTATCTTTTTCTCTTCAACCGCTTTTCCTGTTAAATTAATATAAGATTTTTCTCCATAAAACTCTTCACCACCACTTGATTTAATCTGATATGTCTCAGCAGCTTCATCTTTCGTAGTATACCAATATGATCCTATTGCTACAGCTAATATAAAGATGATTGCATACATTAAAAGATTACTTTTTTTTGCTTTTTGTTTTTTTTGCACTTGTGCTGTTGTCATAACGGTCACCTCTTTTTTAAATTTATGAACCAGTTACTGTGAGGTTAATTTTTTGAAAAGTTATACATATGCAACCCGGCTATCTCTTTAGACCCGTGGCTTTCCGTCCTTACCTCACAGTAAGTTTGGCTATCTTTTATTTCATTTTATCCAGACAGGGTTTAAAAAAAGCTTAATTGTCTCCGCTAAATTTTGCTATTGCTGAGCCCCAAGTGAGACCTCCGCCAAAAGCATCGAGTAAAATAGTTGATCCTTTTTGTAGACGACCATCTTCATAACATTCATTAATTGCCATTGGGATTGAAGCTGAAGAGGTATTTCCATACTTTTCAACAGTTAAGACTTTTTGTTTATCTTCAAAATCCAAAGCATCTCCAACAGCTTTAATAATTCTATAATTTGCCTGATGAGGGATAAAAAGATCTATATCTTCATTTTTATAGTTGTTTTTAGCCATAATTTTTTGTACATCTGACGTAAGAGTACGTACTGCAACCTTAAAGGTTTCATTCCCTTTCATTTGCATATAAGAGGCCTCTTCGCTTTGTACTCCAGGAGTCATAAGAAGATCCTTTAGTCCTCCATCACTGCTACATTGGATATCAACTATTGCTTTATCTTTATTATCAGTTGCAGATATAATTGCAGCCCCTGCACCATCTCCAAAAAGCATACAAGTAGTTCTATCTGTATAATCAACTATATTACTAAGCTTTTCTGCACCAATGATCAGAACATTTTTTTTCATTCCAGATTCAACATAAGCTTTTGCAACGCTCAGTGCATAGATGAATCCTGTACATGCTGCACTAATATCAAAAGACATAATGTTCCCAAGGTCAAGCTTTTTAGCTATTAAACATGCCGTTGAGGGCATGCACATATAATCTGGGCTAATTGTAGCACAAACAACCAGATCTATATCCTCTTTTGCTACTTTAGCTCTTTGTATAGCAATCTGTGCAGCTTTTACCCCAAGGTCACTCGTTTGCTCTTCAGTATCAGCTATTCTTCGCTCTTTAATACCTGTACGTTTAGTGATCCATTCATCACTAGTATCCATTCTCTCACAAAACCATTGATTGGTACGAATATTTGAAGGTACATATGCACCAATAGATTTAAACGAAGCATACATATTTAACTATTAACCTTTATATTTTGCTAGTTTTTCTTCAATATGATCATTAAGATTTGAATCTGCTGCTTTGATTGCTTGAAAAATTGCATTTTTAATCGCTTTTGCATTTGATTTTCCATGGGCAATAATAACTGGTGATTTAACCCCAATTAGAGGTGCTCCACCATATTCAGCATAATCTACTTTAAGTTTTAGATTCTTAAAAACTTTTCTCATCAATACTGCACCTGTAATTGCTACTAAAGATCGTCTTAGATCATTTTTAATTAGTGTTACGATTGTATCAGCAACACCCTCTGCAGTTTTTAATAAAATATTTCCCATAAAACCATCGCAAATTACAACATCAACCGTTCCATTAAAAATATCATTCCCCTCTACATTTCCAACAAAATGTGGTAAAGGTTCTAAGAGTTTAAATGCTGCTTTTGTTGTTTCATTCCCTTTTGACTCTTCCTCTCCGTTACTTAGTAATCCCATAAGAGGTTTATCAATCCCTAGAACATCTTCAGCATACACTTGACCCATGATACCAAACTCTTTTAGGTTATTTGCATCACAGTCAACATTTGCCCCAACATCTAGAACTAAGGTATTACCATTGATTGTAGGCATCATTGTAGCAATAGCAGGTCTACTTACACCTTTAATTCTTCCAATTCTTAGCGTTGCTAAGCTCATAGAAGCTCCACTGTGTCCTGCACTTACATAGGCATCAGCTTCACCATTTTTTACAAGTTCAATTGCTTTATATGCACTACTTTCTTTTCTTTTAAGTGCATCAGTCGCTTGATCTGACATCCCTATAATATCATCTGCATGATGTATAGAGATTCTCTCTTTAAATTTTGAAGGAATTAAAGGTAAAAGCTCTTCTTCTTGTCCAACAAGTATTGCTTCAAAATGTCTATCATGTTTTAAAGCAAGCTTTAACCCTTCGATAATGGGAGTGGGACCGTTGTCACCACCCATTGCATCGATTGCTATTCTTAGCATTAGTTTTTATATTCACCTGTTGTAGGATTTACATTGTGAGGCATTTTCCATGTTCCATCACTATCCTTTACTGGTCTTTTTAACTGAATTTTATAATGTGTTCTTCTTTGTAAACCTTTAGATTTACTCACTCTTCGCTTTGGTACTGCCATTTCTTATCCTTTTAATATTCTACTTCTAAATCTTCATTGTCTTTACACTTATCACAAGTGTAAAACTCTGAACGCAATGACTCTAATTCACTTTGTAAAAGCTCTTCAAAGTCTACAAAATGATCTTCAACTTCAATAACAATAAGATCATCTTCATCTTTTTGCTTATAGATTCCATCACTTAATAAAAATTCTGTTTTTTCACTAAGAGGAATACTCATCTCTTCGCCACATCTACAACAATCTACAGTGAAGTTTCCTTCAATTGTTCCATCTACTTTGGCTATGTTAGTTGATATTTTACTAAAAACACCTGAAAACTTTACTGAATCTGAACTTATATCAAACTCACTTGTGTTTTGTGGTATTTTTCGAAACTCTATTTTCATTTTTTATGAAAACTAACAGATCTCTCTTTGTGAAAAGAAAAATGCAATTTCAACTGCTGCATTTTCTAAAGAGTCTGATCCATGAACTGCATTTGCATCAATTGATTCTGCGAAATCTGCTCTAATAGTTCCAGCTGCTGCTTCTTTTGGATTAGTAGCTCCCATAAGGTCTCTATTTTTAGCCATTGCATTTTCACCCTCTAAAACTGAAACTACAACTGGTCCAGAGATCATAAACTCAACTAATTCACTAAAGAAAGGTCTTTCACTATGAACTGCATAAAAAGCTTCAGCATCAGCTTGGCTTAATTGTAATTTTTTTGTTGCAGCGATTCTTAATCCATTACTTTCAAATCTATCTAAGATCTTTCCAACAACGTTTTTTGCTACTGCATCAGGCTTAATGATTGATAACGTTTGTTCCATCTTTTTCTCCTAAGTTTTTTTATGTTTTGTCACCACATGTGGCCCTGGCCACATTAAAAGTCGGGGATTATATCGAAAAAATAAAAAAAAGGCAAGAGAAATGAATCTCTTACCTTTTTTTCTTCTTAAATTAAGCTTATCTTAATCTTCTACGCAAGGTTGACCAGCAACTGCACCTTCAGTTGTTGGATTTTCACCCCATACAATACATCCCTCAGTTGGACATGCTTCAGCACACGCTGGTGTATCATGATCACCTATACACTCAGCACATTTGTCTGCGAATACATAATAGATATCTTCACCTGTTGGATTTTCGTCATTGTCAACGATCGCTTCATTTGGACACTCATCTAAACAAGCATCACATGAAATACATGTATCAGTAATAATTACTGCCATAATAAAACTCCTATTTTAAATTTGGACAACTTTATCATAGAAAAAATAAAACTAACTTTAAA
>CBETOJ010000024.1:0-10883 GCA_965537725.1 uncultured Campylobacterales bacterium
AAATTGAATTATCAGAGCTATAACCACACTCATAATAGATAGCATTTTCATCTTTGAAAATAGTTAAAGCATCTTCAAAATTTATTTTATGCTTTAATATATTTCTTTTAGCTTTATTTGGATCCCATTCAAAATTATAGTTCATAATCTACCTAAATTAATTTGATATTATTATAGCACACTTTTTTGAAGTTTTAGTTTTTCGGAAGTGAGGCTTTCTCAAAGAGAGTGCAAGTACAAAAGCCTCGCCAACTTGGAAGTTTTTATTAGTTCTCATGTTTATATTAATTTTACTTTTATCTACATTGTACTGTTAATATGCATCCCCATCGAGGACGATGGGGACGAGTAATAAAGAGCTTAGAGAACCTGCTGAAGCCAGAAGAACTTTAACAAAGATCATGACAATCATCGCAATTGCAGTAAGTGTAGAAGGACTTGTATACATCTTTAAAGCAGGAACACAGGATCTCTCTTTACCAATCTATCCAGCAATACTTATTCTTACTTCTGTAATTGTAATAATAGGCTTAGGGATCTATCAAAAACTAAGTTCGAGTGTGGAGCAAAGGTAAAGCTTTGGGAAAAGTCACTATAAACTTCGCTCCATTATACACTTGCCCTTTATGGGTAAAGGTATCATTTTTTACTTTGAGTGTCCCTTGCATCCCATGAACAATTAAATTATAAGACATATGAAGTCCTAATCCTGTACCTTGAAACTTATGCTTTGTAGTAAAATATGGCTCAAATATCTTTCCAATAATCTCTTCAGGAATACCACCCGCATTATCTTGAAACATTAAGCTCATAGAGTCCTCATGAAATTCATTGGATATATGGATAAACCTTTCTTGATGGGGAATATTATTACTTATAAAAGCATCTTTTGCATTATTAAAAAAGTTTAAAAGACATTGTATCAACTCATTTGGATACCCTTTGAGTCTTGTTTGCTCATTTAGTTCTAACTCAATCTTGATATTTTCATCTTTAATAGTTGATGTAACTAATTTTAAAAAGTTTTTAATAGTATCTTTTATATCAAAATCAACCGCTTCTGTATCTCCTTTGATAAAGTTTCTAAAGTCTTCAATTGTTTGAGAAAGATACTGTGCATTTGCATTAATGTTTGCACACTGCTTATAAAAGTTTTTATCTTCTAAAGCGCCTATTTGCTTTTGTACTTTCATCCCAGTTGCAGCAG
This sequence comes from uncultured Campylobacterales bacterium, assembly GCA_965537725.1. Taxonomy (GTDB): domain Bacteria; phylum Campylobacterota; class Campylobacteria; order Campylobacterales; family Arcobacteraceae; genus JAIOSF01. The sequence continues at coordinate 1,208 of CBETOJ010000024.1, forward strand.
TAGTAATGATGGAGAGAGGCTGTCTCCATTGATGGGCAATATTTTCTAGCATCTCTCCCATAGCTGCTAGTTTTGACTGATTATTAGCATGTTTTTCAGATTCTATTCTTTTTGCAACTTCTTGTTTGATCTGCTCTTCTAGTGAGTTATTCAGCTCTGTCAATTTTTGCGTTTTCTTTGCAACCATATCCTCTAATTCAATACGATACTCATACAAAGCCTGTTTGTTTTGTAAAGCTTCGATCACCTTTTGAATGATCATCACAAACTGTTCCACTTCGATTGGATTTAATATATACCCATCAATCCCTAAACGGATAAAATCTACAAAATATTTCTCTTGCGAAGATAAAACTAAAACAGTGATATGACGGCTTACTTTTCGTATTTCACTTATAAGCTCTAAACCGTTTTTAAGTGGAATATCTATTGCAGTGATTATAAGATCATAACGACTTTTTTTGAAGTAATTTAGTGCTTCCTCTCCATCTGAGACCACATCAATATCGTGGAAAAATATCTTAAAAATTCCATAATAGTCATCACGTTCACGACTTTCATTATCTACATATAAAACTCGAACTGTTTTACTAAACTCTATTAAGTCTTCAAGTTCATATTTATGTACAACTCTTAAAAAGTCATTGTCTTTGTATTTATCACCTAGTTCCATATGGGCATTATATATTTTTCTTGATTAAACTTTTTACTTTTTATTTATAAAAGTATAATTTTTTAGATATAATAGACAAATGGATACAGAAAACTTTAAGACTTTACCCTTATCAAAACAAAATATTGACAATCTCAACTCTTTAGGGTTTGAGAAAATGACACCAATCCAAGCTTTAGCACTTCCCTCTATTTTAGAGAAAAAAGACCTAATTGCAAAAGCAAAAACAGGAAGTGGGAAAACAGTTACCTTTGGACTTGGTATCATCAATAACCTTGATAGCAAAACCTTTCGAATCCAAGCCCTGATACTCTGCCCTACAAGAGAACTTGCTTCCCAAGTAGCAAGAGTGCTACGACAACTGGTTCGATATATCCATAATATCAAGATCCTCTCTTTAACAGGAGGAGTTCCCTATAAACCCCAAGTCCACTCCCTCTCTCATAAAGCGCATATTATAGTTGGAACTCCAGGAAGAGTTTTAAAGCACTTACAAGAAAATAATTTTGAAACAGATTATATCAATACCCTTGTACTTGATGAAGCTGATAGAATGGTTGATATGGGTTTTTTTGAAGATATCAATGAGATTATAGAGTTTTTACCAAAGAAAAGGCACACTATGCTTTTCTCTGCTACTTTTCCTGAGACTCTACAAACTCAAAGTGAACAGTTTTTACAAGAGCCAACCTTAATAGAAGTGGAGCAAACCCATACAAAAAGTAGTATTGATCAAAGATTTTACCAAGTAAAACAAAGTGAGAAAAAAGATCTAGTGATCCATCTTTTTTCAAAAGAGATAGCAAGTGCTATTATCTTTTGCAATACAAAAATAGAGTGTGATGCACTTGCAGATCATCTCCAAGAGAGCTATAACTTTGAAGCTTTGGTCTTACATAGTGATTATGAACAAAAGCATAGAGATGAGACCCTTTTACTTTTTGAAAATAAAAGCTACCCACTTTTAATAGCAACAGATGTGGCAGCTCGTGGACTTGATATAGATAATGTGGATATGGTGATCAATTATGATATGCCAAATAGTTTTGAAAACTACGTCCATAGGATCGGACGAACAGCACGTGCAGGAAATAGTGGGATATCTATATCTTTTATCGATAATATCATATATTTTGAAGAACTTGAAGAGTTTTTAGAACAAAGCTTTGAGCTACAAAGTACAGACAAGGTAAAAAGTAATTCAGCTTATGTAATCCCTTATCACTATTCAACCCTATATATCAATGGTGGGAAAAAAGATAAACTTCGTGCAGGTGATATTTTAGGAAGCCTTATCCAAGGTATCGGACTTCATAAAGATGATATAGGGAAAATATCTATCTTTGCTAAGTGTTCTTATGTAGCTATAAAAAATGAAGTTTATGATAAGGCATATGAGGGATTACAAAAAAATAGGATCAAAAATAGATATTTTCAGGTGTATAAGCGTTAATACACTTGTACCAAACAATTATAAACTGATCTGAAATACTGCTCCAATATCACTATTTTTTACAGAATATATTTGACACTATTATTACTGCCAAAGATGGTGAGGAAGCATTAGAGCTTTTTAAAACAAATGATATTGATATAGTTCTAAGTGATCTCAACCTACCAAAAATGAACGGCCTTGAACTAAGCAAAAGTCTCAAAGAACTTAAACCTTCACTTCCAATTATTATAGTATCAGCTAAAAGAGATTTATACTCCTAGAAAAGTGGTCTTTGCACTTGAAAAAAAATACTACAACACTCTTTAACCAATCATACCCTAGATGAACTAGATACTCAAAAAATAAAAGAGTATTCAAGGGTTCCTATTTTTGATGAGCACATAGATAATATTGTGGGAATTATTCTCTCAAAAGAACTTTTTTATCAATATATCAGTACCCATGATAGTGATGCAAACACTCTTATCAAACCAGTCTATAAGATCAATGAAAATATTCCCGTTTCAAAACTTATTGATCTTTTTATCGCTAAAAAAGAGCATATGTTTATCGTAGTGGATAAATATGACCAAACTGAAGGGATAGTAACCTTAGAAGATGCTATTGAGACTCTTTTAGGTACAGAGATCGTTGATGAACTTGATAGAATCATCGATATGAGAGCCTTAGCAAAGCAAAAACTTTAAAAGTTTTTACTTTGACAATAAAGCATTCTGTGCTGCTTTTACGATTGGATATGTTGTAGGAGCTGCAGTGAGTAGTGGCTGAGTCGCTACTTGAAGTGAGATAATATTATGCACTGTCAGTTCAGCTTCAATAGCTAAACCAATAATATTAATGATCTCACCAGCCTCTTTTGCACCAACTACCTGTCCTCCAATGATCTGTCCACTATGTTTCATAGCGATCAATTTTACCGATTGTTTAGAAGCATCAGGGATCGTTCCTGGATGTCTATTCATCCCCTCAAAATACCCTGTTACATACTCTATATTTTCATCTTTTACTCGCTGTTCAGTTACCCCAGCACTAGCAAAGGCATATTTTCCTATCATTGTTGAAAATATTGCTATAGTTCCATTAAACCCTTTTAGGTTTTTAATACTGTATAAAGAGCTTCCTGCCACTCTCGCTTCTGCAGCTGAAGTGGAAGCTAGCATCACTTTTGATGGATCTCTTGTGATAAAATCTCTTCTTCCACTACAATCACCAATGGCAAAGATATCTTTATTTTTTGTTCTCATATATTCATCAACCCAGATACCACCATATCGTGCTAACTTTAATCCAGCTTGATCTGCTAAAGTGGTATTTGGTTTATATCCTGTTGCTAGAATGATCACATCAGCTTCGATTCTTGTTTCATCGCAAAGTTCAAGTGCAATGGCTCTCCCATTCTCTTCAATCACCCCTTTAGCATGTTGTCCAAGAGCTAGAGTGATCCCTTTTTCTTTCATGATCTCTTCAGCTTTTATAGCCATATCCACATCAAAAGAGTTTGCTAAGATATGTCGACCACCAATTATAGTAACCTCTTTTCCACTCTCTCTTAATTGCTCTGCTAATTCCACTCCAATAAAACCTGTTCCAACTACTATAACTCTTTTTTTCTCTTTTGTATACTCATGAAGTTTAGTTACTCCATCATAGGTCTTTTCAACTGTAAAAACATTTTCAAGTTCAAGTGAGTCTTCAAAGCTTTTATGTACAAATGGGATCGACCCAGTTGCAAAAATAAGTTTTTCAAAACCTATTGTATGTTCATTTGCAATCGCTTTTTTGTTTTCTATATCAACACTTTGAACCTGATCAACTATTTTTGTGATATTTGGAACATCTCCACCACATGGCATAGCATTTTTTTCCACGTCCCCTAAAGTATTTCCAAATACATATGGAATACCACAAGGAACCTGCCCTTTTTCATACTCTTTTACTACTGTGATTGTTTTATCTGGATAGTTTTCATGAGCAGTAGTAGCGGCAACTAAGCCTGCTGGTCCTGCACCTATAATTAAAATATCTGTTTGTATTGTATTCATTTTTTCCCTTTATACTCTATAAGAATTTAATGCATTCATATATGAACTTCTCTCAAATGCCGCTGGATTTACAGTATGGTCTAAAGAGATACTCCCTTTCATTTGAGCAATTGACTCATACTCTTTTTCTTCCATCCATGAGATTATACTATCTAAAATATTAATGATCTCTCGCTCCCCTCTTTGTAATAAAACTGAAGCAATTGCCACTGCATCCGCACCACTCATAATCGCTTTTAATACATCTTCACCGTTATGAATTCCACTATTTGCACAAAGTGATGCTTGAAATTTTTTATAAAGAATCGCACACCATCGTAATGATTCACTTAAATCTTTTGAACTTGTGATATTTGCTCTTTGAATAGAGCTTAACTCTTCAAGATCAATATCTACTCTTACAGGATTATCAAATAAAGTTACACCATTAGCACCAGCATCTATAAACTGTTTTGCCATATTTGCAGGGTTAGAAAAATAAGCATTCATCTTTACATTCAATGGAATTGAGATATGCTCTTTTACTGTTTTAATTGTATTCACATACATCTTCTCAACCTCTGCTCCACTCATATCAAGTGAAGTTGGAATATACGTAATATTAAGCTCTAACGCATCTGCCCCAGCTCCTTGAAGCTTCCCTGCATATTTTGCCCATCCACCAGCTGAGACACCATTAAGACTAGCAATAATAGGAATGTCCACTGCTCTTTTAATATCTTCTATCTCTTTTAAATAATGATCTGCTTCAATATTATCAAACTTTAAATCATCTTGAAAATATTCTGTTGCTTCTGCGTAAGAGTCATTATTTGCATATAAAAAATGATCCAGTTCATGCACTTCATGATTGATCTGTTCTTCAAACAATGAATGCATTACAACTGCTGCAATTCCATTATCTTCTAATCTTTTAATACTATCAAGTTTTGCAGTTAATGGTGAAGCACTTGCTATTAGTGGGTTTTTAAGCTCAAGTCCAAGAAATTCTGATGTTAGATTCATAACTATTCTCCTTGTGTTTCATATTGTTTTTGTAGGTTTGTATATCTATGATATAAGTTGTTAGCGGTATACGTAGCAGTTTGTAAAAACTCTTCTGCGGAATCTTTATCCATCTTTTCAACCATCTTAAATCTAGTCTCTTTATACATAAAATCTTTAACAGGGATTTTTGGACCTTTATAATCTAAAATAAGTGGATTTTGCCCCTCATCTTTTAGATCTGGATTAAATCTAAAGATTGGCCATAGTCCGCTATCTACTGCTCTTTTTTGCTGTTCCATCCCATATCTAAGATCATACCCATGAGCCACACAGTGTGAATAGGCGATAATAATTGATGGTCCATCATATTGTTCTGCTTCAATAAATGCTTTTGTAGTCGCTTTATCATTAGCTCCAAGACTTACTTTTGCCACATAGACATTTTCATAATTTATTGCCATTGCAGCTAAGTCTTTTGGCATCCCTGGTTTTCCACCTGCTGCAAATTTTGCAACAGCTCCAGTCATAGTCGCTTTACTTTGCTGACCACCTGTATTTGAATACACCTGTGTATCCATTACAAGGATATTGACATTTTTTCCAGATGCTAATACATGATCAAGCCCACCATATCCAATATCATAGGCCCATCCATCTCCACCCATGATCCACACAGATTTCTTTACTAGATAATCAGCTACCTCTTCAAGATCCCGTGCTTCAACTGAATCTATATTTTTAAGAGCCTCTTTTAACTTCACTACTCTTTGTCGTTGTGCTTCTATTTGGAACTCATTTTTTTGTATAGCGGTCAAAAGATCTTCTACTAATTCAGCATCTAAGTTTTCTTTTAATTCAGTTAAAAGATGCTCAGCTCTATCTTTTGTAGAATCAACTGCTAGTCTAAATCCAAGTCCAAACTCTGCATTATCTTCAAAAAGTGAATTATTCCAAGTAGTTCCACGACCATTTGAGTCTTTTTTCCATGGAGTTGTTGGTAAGTTACCACCATAAATAGAGCTACATCCTGTAGCATTTGCTACCATCATTCTATCTCCAAAAAGTTGTGAAGTAAGTTTTACATATGGAGTCTCTCCACACCCTGGACACGCTCCACTAAACTCAAAAAGTGGTTCTAAAAATTGAGACTCTTTCATATTTGAATGATCTAAGATAGATCTATCTACATTTGGTAACTCCATAAAGTAATCCCACTGTTTGATCCCCTCTTCTTTTATAGGAAGTTGTGGTACCATATTGATCGCTTTTAGATTTGTTTGAGATTTGTTTTTAGCTGGACACACTTCCACACACAATGCACACCCTGTACAATCTTCTACGGCAACTGAGATATTAAACACATCATTCTCTCCAAACATTTTTCCTTTTGCTTTTTTATATGCAAAATTTTCTGGAGCATTTTCAAGCAGTGACACATCACATACTTTTGATCTAATCACAGAGTGTGGACAAACAGAGACACATTTATTACATTGAATACAAACATCAGCATCCCACTGTGGAACCTCTTGGGCGATATTTCTTTTCTCATATTGTGTAGTTCCAATTGGCCATGTTCCATCACTAGGGATCTTTGAAACTGGTACATCATCCCCTTTATACTCCGTGATCTTTTTAATAACCTCTTCAATGAAGATATCAATATCACCTTTTAAAGCTGGTTGAAGCTCTTTTGTTGAAGTAACGTTTGATGGAACCTCTACTTCATAAAGATGCTCCAATGTATTATCCACTGCATCAAAGTTCATCTGAACTATCAAATCACCTTTTTTTCCATAAGTCTTTTTAATAGAGCTTTTGATCTTCTCTATCGCTTCATCTTTTGCTAAGATCCCACTAATAGCAAAAAAACATGTTTGCATAATAGTATTGATCCGTGCACCCATCTTACTTTGTCTTGCCACACTATACGCATCTATTGCATAGAATTTTAGTTTTTTATTGATGATCTGTTCTTGTGTGACTCTTGGAAGGCTATCCCACACTTTATCTTGAGAATAAGGAGAGTTTAATAAAAACACAGCACCCTCTTTTGCAATATCTAAAAGATCAAGCTTATCTAAGAATACCCCTTGATGCACTCCTACAAAATCAGCTTTTTGGATAAGATAACTAGCATGTATAGGGTTTGGTCCAAATCGTAAATGAGAAGTGGTCATAGAACCAGATTTTTTCGAATCATATACAAAATACCCTTGGGCATAATTATCTGTTTCACTTCCAATGATCTTAATACTATTTTTATTCGCTCCTACAGTTCCATCTGATCCAAGACCATAAAATACTGCTTCAAATTCACCCTCTTTTTCTAAGATATAGTTTTTGTCATACTCCAATGAAGTATGACTTACATCATCATTGATCCCTATTGTAAAGTGATTTTTAGGAAGATTTTTTTCAAGCTCACTATATATTGCATTGATCATAGTTGGAGTAAACTCTTTTGAAGAGATTCCATACCGTCCACCAATGATCTTTGGCATAGCAAAAGGTAAATTTGTTTGATTTTCAAAAAGTACACTTACCACATCATGATACAGAGGTTCTCCTACACTTCCAGGCTCTTTTGTTCTATCTAGAACAGCAAGAGATTGTACTGTTTTTGGAAGTGCTTCAATAAACTCAGTAGCTCCAAAAGGAAGAGCAAGTCTTACTTTAAGCATCCCTACTTTTTCACCTTGTTTTACAAGATACTCTACACTCTCTTCAACTGCTTCAGCTCCACTTCCCATTAAGATGATCAATTTAGTAGCATCCTGTGCTCCAATATAATCAAAAAGTTTATACTCACGTCCAGTTAACTTTGCAAACTTATCCATTTGTTCTTGAAGGATAGAAGGAACTGCTTTATAATAGTTATTAACTGTTTCTCTTCCTTGGAAATATACATCTGGATTTTGTGAAGTTCCCCGAAGAACTGGACGATCAGGAGTCATTGCTCTATTTTTATGTGCATGAACAAGTTCTATATCGATCATAGCTTTTAATGTTTCTTCGTCAATAGCTTCGATTTTACTCACCTCATGAGAAGTTCTAAACCCATCAAAAAAATGTAAAAATGGAATTCTTGAAGCTAGAGTAGCTGCTTGTGAAATAAGTGCAAAATCATGAGCCTCTTGCACTGAATTTGAGGCAAGCAATGCAAACCCTGTTTGTCTCACTCCCATCACATCTTGATGGTCTCCAAAAATAGAAAGACCTTGTGCTGCTAAAGATCTAGCTGCTACATGAAATACTGTAGGAGTAAGTTCCCCTGCTATTTTATACATATTTGGGATCATTAATAATAACCCTTGAGAAGCAGTAAAAGTGGTAGTTAAACTTCCAGCTTGAAGTGCCCCATGAACTGCTCCACTTGCACCCCCTTCACTTTGCATCTCATAAACTTCTGGGATGGTTCCAAAAATATTTTTTTGATGCTTTGAGCTATAAAGATCACTTAACTCCCCCATTGGAGAAGATGGTGTAATTGGATAGATCGCTATCACCTCATTAATTTTATGAGCAACTAATGCAACTGCTTCATTTCCATCAACTGTAATAAACTGTTTATTTTGTTGTAACATAGAGATTCCTTGTATAAGATAACTTCGATAGTAGTTAAGGCTAATAGTAACAAATAAAAGTTACAATAAAGCAACAAAGTTACTTTAATAACTATTTATTTGTTGTGCATGTAAATGTATAATCCACACTCATGGTATGTTTTAACTTTTCTTTAATTGGAAGTGTTACTTTAGACTTTGCCATTTCAGCAGAGCGTAACATAAAAGGGGTGATATTACCACCTCTATTTGAAAAGGAGATCTTAGAGACTACACACTCTTTATCTTTTAAACTCTCTTGTAAAAAAAGAACATAATCACTTGGAAAAGCTAATGCCATTTTTTCTAAGCTATTTTGAGATTCTTCTAAAATATTTTCACTACTTGATGCTTGAATTCTTCTTTGTGAAAGTTTTCCATCGATAGTTTTTACCTCATCTAGTAGTTTTTCATATCTTTTCTCATCTGAAAACTGACAATTAAAATCGATATATCCAATATAGGTCTTTTTTTTATAATGGGGATTAATGTTATACTCACCCCCTTTACAGATAGGATACTCTTTTACTATCTCTATAAGCTTTTGAAAACTACTCTCTATAGTTTTTTGATCATACTCTTCAAGATTAATTGAAAACCCACTTTTATAGAGGTTTGGTTCAATATCTAGTTGAAACTTTTTTTGCTTTTGAATGATAAGGTCTTGTGCAAACATCATAGAACTACTTAAAATAAGTGACCATACTAGTTTTTTCATTGTTTCTCCTTTAAAATGGTATATTTTATCCTGTCATTTTTGAATACTATTTTTAAAAAATACAAAAATGTATACTTTTTATACTATTGTTCTCTTGTTTTCAAGATCCATTTATTATACACTTTTACAAAGGGATAAACAATAGAACTAATCTCAATCATCAACTCCTAAAATGATAGAACAATGCTAACTAAA
>CBETOJ010000025.1:0-10880 GCA_965537725.1 uncultured Campylobacterales bacterium
TAGCTAAATTATGATTTTAGACTGGTTAGGTAGGAGTTTTTAGAGGTGCCCTTAAAATATCGTGATGTAATATTCATTCAAATCCTTTTTAAAGGTTAAGTTTTATGATAACGAATAGTTACTAAAAAATTTAAAAAATTATTATCGACTTTAGGGTGATTAATTAGTTTTTTTAATACCTACTTCAAAAAGAGCTCCATTATTTTGGCTACTTGCATTGATATATGAATCATTCTCTTCAATGATCTTATGGGCAATAGTTAGACCAATTCCCATCCCTGAAGATGGCTTTGTCCCTTTAAATGGCTCATAAATATGATCCATAATATCTTCAGAAATTCCACCAGCATTATCTTGGATTTTTACGATGATATATTCTGTGTTCTCTTCAATAGTAATATCTATCTTTCGATCACTAAAGTCTTGGATTTTTTGAAGTTCATCTAAAGCATTATTAATAAGAATAACCCAAAGGTGCTCTATTCGTCCTTTTTGTACATTGGCTTGAAAAGTTAATTTGTCTTTATCTAGATCTAAATCAAAAAGTTCTCCATTAATATAGATATTTGAGATATGTTTTGATTTACTAAAGGCTAAAATAAGAGCATCCACAACTGTTTCATAGATATTTGTTTCTGTTTTCTCTTCTACACTGATGTCATCATAAAGATCTTTCATAGTATTTACGATATTTTCTATTCTTTTAAGTCCGTCATTTGCATGATCTAGGTTTTTAAAAAGTATCTTTTTTGTTGAATCATTCTCTTTGATATTCTCAATATCATAATACATGATCTCTAATGCCCCTTTGATATAGGTAAGTGGAGTATTGAGTTCATGAGTGATTCCTGAGGTAAGTTTTTTAATTGCTATAAGTTTAGCATTTTTGATCTTTTCCTCTTCATTAATCTTTTGCTCAACTTCAAGTTTTTTAGAAAGTATTTTAGGCTCAACGCTATTTTTAATAGCTTCCATCAGTTTTGGCATTATAATAGGTTTTAAAACAAAATGAGCTACATCAAGCTCAATTGCTTTATGCAAAAAGTCAAGATCATTAAAAGCAGTGGTAATAATAATAGGTATATTTTTGTCAAGTTGTCTGATATGTTCACACATCTCTAAACCATTCATATATGGCATGTTGATATCTGTTATGACAATATCAATAGAAGACTGTTTCTCTTTAAATAGCTCTAAACCCTCTTGACCATTTTGTGCAGTCAAGATAGTTTCAAACAAAATTTGAAGAGATCGTTTTACTGTATTTTGTAAAACCTTCTCATCCTCAACATATAAAAGAGTTAGTTCTTTAAACATATTTTAACCTACGCATAGTAATTAAGAGCAATTATAATTTTTTCTTTTTTAATAGTATAACAAAAAGAAAATAAAATGTAAAACATATTTTACTATATTTCAGTCCCATTCCAAAAAATTATTTTATTTCGACCAGTTTCTTTTGCTTTGTATAATAGTTTATCAGCGTTAATGATAGTTTCCTCTACGCTTTTATTATTTGAACGTAACTGGATACCTGCACTAAAAGTTATTTTTAGCTTGAGGTCTTGATAGATAAATTTATTTTTTGTGATAACACTTTTAATTCTTGAAATATATTTCTCAAGTTCTTTTTGCTCATGATAATGAAGTGCCACAACAAACTCTTCCCCTCCATATCTTCCAACTATATCTGTATCACGAGTTAGTTTTAATAAAAGTGATGCAAAAGTCTTTAGTACAATATCTCCACAATCATGACCATGATTGTCATTGATCTTTTTAAAATAATCAATATCAAAAAATACAATGGCATAATCTTGATTCTCTCTTGTAAAAAGATTTTCAAATTTGTGGAGCTCTTTTTCATAGGCTCTTCTTGTAAGAGTTTTTGTTAAAAAGTCTGTAGCGTTTTGTTGTTTTGCCTCTTTGAGTTCAAGTTCTAACTGTTGTACTTTTTTTTCTAAAGCAGATACTTCAGTTTTTCCATCTTCGAGGTTTTTACTTACACTTTGCATCTCGTTTTCAATATTTATTGCAGCTTCTACAAGTTTTGATTGGAGTTTGTTAAGCTCTGATTTTGTAGTAGTATTAATCTTAATAGATTTGATCTTATCTTTAAGCGTTGTAACACTATCTCCTCCACTTTTACTGCTATCAATTGCATCGGTAAGATATTTGTTCATAAGGCTAATGAGTCGTGCAATATCTGCAGTTTTTTGTGCTACTACTTTTTTATCAACTTCAAATCTTCTTTCAATAAATTTTTCCATCTCTTGTTGGATAGAGTTTTCAAAGATAAGTGATGGAGAATCTCCAATTTTAATACAAAAAGCTTGGAGTTCATCATTGATTGTTAATGAGATAGATGGCTGTAAAGAGCTTTGGAAAAGCTCTGACATCTTTTTAACATTTTTATTTGGAGCACGTAATAATAGCAGATCAATAAGATCATAAACAGTTTCTATTTTATTAATATCTGAATTTATAATCTCCTCTTTTGAAATCTTCTCTAATGCTTTTTGAAAATAAGCACACTCTTTGTCATTAAGATTGTGTTCTTTTGCATTTTTACAATACTCTTTTGTATAGTTTGATGGAGTGATATCTATTTTTTGATTTGCTAGATTTGATAAAGCTTTAGCTGAAACTCTTTTAATTGTTTGATCCATCTCTTATCCTAAAAGTTTTTTTACCATATCATTGATTCGTTTTCCATCAGCTCCACCACCGATCTTCTCTTTTGCTGGTCCCATGATTTTTCCCATATCTTTCATACTTGTTGCACCAACCTCTTCAATAATAGTTTTCATAGCTACTTCAAGCTCTTCATCACTTAATTGTTTTGGAAGGTATTGTGAAAAAATATCGATTTGTCCTTGCTCTTTTTCTACTAAGTCATCTCTGCTTGCAGTTTTAAACTGCTCAATCGCTTCTTGTCTTTGTTTGATCCCTTTTTGGATCAGTTTAATGATCTCAGCATCATCAAGATCAACTCTTTGATCCACTTCAATTTGTTTAATCATAGTATTAATAGCTCTAATTGCATCTCTTTTTACAATCTCTTTAGCTCTCATTGCATCTTTAAGATCTGATTTTAGTTGTTCTTTTAGTGACATAAAAAATTCCTTTATTTATAGTAAAAGGATTATAGCAAATAAAATATTAACTGTTAATCATTTAAATGATACAATTTGTTTACTATTCTTAGAAAAAAGTGAAGTGAGATGAATATAAATACCAATACTTTATTAAATATGCTCAACCCTGGACTTGCAAATGTTATATCACAAAAAATAGATGATGCAAGTATTGATGGAAAAGTAAATTTAGGGAATGTTGCACAAGATAAAACAATTCAATCACTTCTTAATGGTTTATTTAAAGATATTGCAAGTGGAGCTCAAAATAAACAGCAGGTTTTAAATCTTTTACAAAACTCTGAGCAATCTTTGAGTTTTAAAAATCTTTCAACTGATATAAAAGGTTTACTTACTACTATACAAAGTAATTCAAATCTCAGTAGTAATTTGGCCCAGCAAGTGAGTGCATTACAAAACTCCCTCCTTGATCTTGGGAAAGTTGATTTTAATAGTTTAAAAACTTCATTAAATAATAGTGGAGTATTTTTAGAATCAAAACTTTTAGCTCAAAATACCCCTTTGACAAAAAACTTATCTGCAACGGTCCAGAATCTTACTAATCTTTTAAATACTATTGTCTCAAAAGGTAATATTACTGAGCCAAATCCAGCTTTGATCCAAAAACAGATCAGTACTATACTTACTCAACAAAACTTAACTGATGAGATGGTAAACAGTACAAAAAATATGGCAAATACACTTTTAAAAGATATTTCACTTTTACAAAATAGCTTAAAATCAGAACCTCAAAGTATGCAGAGTGTTCAAAAGATATTGAGCTCTTTAGAGGGGATACTAAAAAATGTAGGACTTAATCCTAGTCCTAATAGTGAAGCAAATGCAAATTTAAAAATGGATCCACAAGGAACACAAAAAACAGATCTTGTTACAAATCTCAAAACACTTTTTCACGTAAATCAAACTCTCCCAAACACTACAAATGTAAAAGAGTTAGTACAAACCCATTTACAGCAAATACGAATAGCTCCAGATATTCCTCATGATATAAAACTAGAAGTCAAAAATGCTGTTGAGACTCTTTTAAGACAAGCAAATATGTTTCAAGAACATCAAATCCCAGTGAATAAAAACATGAGAGTTGATGTGGAGCAAAATATCTCTAAACTCCAGCAGACCTTAGAATCTTTAAAATTACCCACAAATATAAAAGAGGAAACTGTAAGTGGACTTAAACAGATCTTTCAAACATTAGATACTTCAAAGCTTCAAGTTCCCCAAACTCAAATGGTTCAAAACTCTTTAACTCAAGTGATGATGAATAACAATGTGCCTGATGATATAAAGTTAGAAGTAAAAACTGCAGTAGAAAACCTCCTAAGACAAGCCAATTTACCAACAGCATCTAAACAAGTTTCCTTTCAGCAAGCATTGACTCAAAGTATAAAAAGTGGAGTGGAAAGTCTAGAGCAAAATCTTTTACAACAAGGATTTAAAACTGATACTACTACACAAATTAAAGGGATGCTTTTAAATAGCTTTGATCAAGTAAATATCAAAACAGAGCTTAGTAATCTTCGAACCACTCTTTTAGTACTTCATAGTAGCATTGAAGAGGGAGTTTCAGATGTGGAGCAAAAGGCAACTTTAAAAGAGCAGGTTCAAAATCTTTTAGTACAGCATAAAAGTGTTGTTGCAACAAAGAATATAGCAGAGCAATTGCCACAGCTCAATCAGCTTTTACAAAATATGAAAGGGTTTGAACATAAACTTGATAGTTTTTTAGCAAATGTTCAACAACAAAAAATGATCCCAAAAGAGATAGCAAGTGATCTTAAAGTAGTGGTTTCACAAATCCAAGAGCAAGTAGAAAAGTCTAATGAACCAGTTGCTAAGGAGCTTAGAGCCTTAGTGGATCGAATAAGTTCTCAGATTGATTATTTTCAGCTCCTTTCATATACCTCAAACTCTTCTCACACCTATCTTTCATTTTTACAAGATACAATTGAAGATGCTGATATAAAATTTCATAAATCAGATGATGATACTTTTTCATGTCAGATCAATCTAAGCTTAAAAGAACAAGGTGATGTAAAGATCTTACTTCTTTTAGATAAAGAGGTGAATCTTGGAGTAACTATTGGGGTTGATAATAATAACTTTAAAGAGAAGATCAGTAACAATTTACAGACTTTAAGACAAGGGCTAAATAAAGCTGGATTATTATTGCAGTCTTTAAATATATTTGAACTTGATGAGAATAAATCACAAATGAATAAAGTAAACAGCTACCATGGAGATAGCCATGCAAGTTTTGGATTGGATCTAAAAGCATGATTGAAAAGCAGTTTTTAAAAAAAGCAGCCGCGTTAAAGTATGATAAAGAGAAAGATCATGCACCAAAACTAACAGCTAGCGGAAAAGGTGAGACGGCAAAGACTATTATTAAAATTGCTGAACAAAATGGGATCCCTATAAAACAAGATGAAGATCTTGTGAATATGTTAAGTGAGATTGAGCTTAATCAAGAGATACCAGTGGAACTTTATAAAGCAGTAGCAGAGATATTTAGTTTTATCTATGGGATATCAAATGAGAGTGGGATGAAGATGGATGAAAAAAAACATATCAAATGACCTAACACTTTTTTTTACCTTACGTTATCCATATAAATCAGTAAAAACATCAAAGAAAAAAAACTTGATTTATATTGGAATAGGTGGTAATGTGGGAGATACAAAAAGGATTTTTAATAAGCTTTTTGAGGTTTTAAAAGGGGATGCACGTTTTGATATTTTACAAACTGCTCCTATTTTAAAAAATCCTCCTTTTGGTTTTTTAGAACAAAACGATTTTTATAATAGCGTGATAGTTTTAAAAAGTGATCTATCTGCTATGCAAAGTTTAAGAGAGTTTCAAAGATTGGAAAAAAGGTTTAAACGGATACGAAGTTTTAAAGATGCTCCAAGAACTCTAGATATAGATATCCTTTTTTTGAACTCTCAAAAAATAAACTTAGAAAAACTTATAGTTCCTCATCCAAAATTTTATGAGAGAATAAGTGTTCTTTTACCTCTACAGTTTGTTTTATCAGTATAAATTGGTTAGAATATTGTAACTTTTATTTTGATATTAAGGGTAATATGTCTCAATCAACAGATAAAAATAATCAAGTACTAAAAGAGATTATCAATAACTCTTGGAGTGGAATCGGTATCATGAATTATGATAGTAGTTTAATCTTTACCAATGAAGCTTTTAAACCTATTTTAGGGTATAAAAAAGAGGAACTTCAAGGGACAAAATTTAGTGATCTAGTCTTGCCAAAATATCGAAATGAATTCTTTAATCTTTTAGAGAGCCATAAAGAGAATGAGTATGTAAATAATATGCTTGTAGGGTGTCAAAGAAAAGATAACCAAATAGTATATCTTGATATCTCCATTAAGCAGATGAAAAATCAAAAATTTATCGTAATAAATATCAATGATGTGACAAAAAATATTTCAGACCATGAGATTTATGATCGCTATGTGATTCAACTTCATATTGATACTCAAGGGAAAATATATGAAGTGAGTGAAGCATTTTGTAAACTTACTCTTTTTAAAGAAGAAGAGCTTCTAGGAAAGTCATATGAGTTTTTAATAGATGATGAACACAATGATGAAAAACTTTTTGAATCAGGGGTACAGCAGTTTCAAACACAGGGACAATTTACAGGCATAGTGATCATCAAAAGTAAACAAGATGAAACTCTTTGGGTAGATGTGATTGTAAAAGCTATTAAAAATAAATATGGTGATATCACAGGGTACAGTGCGGTGATGTTTGATATAACTCATCAGATAAGGCTAGAAAAAAATACTGAAGTGTTAGAAGAGACAATTATTGATAATCTAGAAAAATTAAAGATCATGTCTCAAACTATGAGAACAGTTGCCCATGAATGGAGGCAACCTTTAAATGCAATCTCTTTAAATGCTCAAAACCTTTTGGTCTCGTACCAATTGATGGGGGAGAGTGTCTCAGGAGATGAGGCAATACCTATTTTACAAGATGTTCAAAATCAGGTACAAGAACTCTCTGAAGTAATTAGTCAGTTTCAATATGTGACAGAGTTTCATGAGGAGTTTGTGACAGTTTCTTTAGATGAAGTGATGCAAAAAGCTTTAGATTTTGCAGTGATCGATAAAAATATTACTAAGTATAGATCAACACAATTAGAACTCTATACGTCTAAAAATGCTTTATCAAAAGCTATTATATCTATTTTAAATAATGCTCAAGAAGCTATTGATAAAAGAGCTAGTAAAGCACCCTTTATTGAAATAAAAACAGAAGAGAAAGGTGATTCTTTATTTATCAAGATATCAAACAATGGTGGAAATATAGCCGATGAGGTGATAGATGATATTTTTAACCCTTATTTTAGTACAAAAGAGGAACGAAATGGAGTAGGGCTTAGTTTGTATATAGTGAAAATGATCATAGAGTTTCATCTAAAAGGGAAGGTCAGTGTAAAAAATCTTGATAATTCAAGAGTTGAATTTAGTATAAAGTTACCCAAAGAGGATAGAAAATGATAGCAATTCCAGCACGTTTAAATAGTAGTCGATTTGAAAATAAGATATTAGTGGATATTCTTGGAGTCCCTATGGTTATAAAAACTGCCCAGCAAGTAGCCTCTTTAGATAGAGTAGTAATAGCAACTGATACACAAGAGGTAATAGATCTAGCACAAGAGTATAATATTGAAGCAGTTTTAACTTCAAAAGATCATGGAAGTGGAACAGATCGTATTAATGAAGCAGTAAATATCCTTGGAATTGATGAGAATGAAGTGGTGATCAATGTACAAGCTGATGAGCCATTTATAGAAAAAGAGGTGGTTCAAGCGGTTATCGATAAAGTAAAAGAGCACCAAAATGATCCTTTTACGATGGTGAGTTGTTATAAAGCGATCGATTCAAATTTAGCAGATGATCCCAACCATGTAAAGGTGGTATGTGACCATGAAGATACTGCTATCTATTTTTCTCGTGCAAAGATCCCTTATCATAGAGACCATTATAACAATGAACCATACAAAGGGCACCTTGGGATCTATGGATTTACAAAAAAAAGTTTAAATCAGTTTTGTAACTTTGAAGCATCTATCTTAGAAAAAATAGAAAAACTTGAACAATTACGAGCAATCTCTAATGGAAAAACCATTAAAATGGTAGCAGTAGAATCAAAGAGCTTTGGGATAGATACCAAAGAGGATCTTGAAAATGCAATTAAATTATTTGGAAACTAGATTATGGATAAAAGTTTTTTAAAAGAGATCACTTTATTATATGTGGAGGATGAGGTAGAGGTACTTGATCTAACAAGTGATATTTTAAGAAATTTTTTTAAAAATGTTTTTACTGCTAAAAATGGTATGGAGGGATTGACTCTTTTTAAACAACATAATCAAGATGATAATAGTCTTGAAAAAATAGATCTTGTAGTGACTGATATTAATATGCCAAAAATGAATGGTCTGGAGATGATAGAAGAGCTTCAAAAAATTGATCACTCTGTTCCTCCTGTTATTACAACTGCACATACAGATACAGATTTTTTGAAAAAATCAATTAATCTTAATGTACGAGGATATGTAATGAAGCCTTTAAATATTACTCAGCTTATAGATACTATTGCCTATGCAGTTGAGCCAAAATATTTAAAAGAGAGACTTGAAAGGTTTAATGAAGATCTTCAAAATAAAGTTGAAGAGAAAACTTTGGAGCTTCGTTCAATTCTTGATTTTCAAGAGAATATGATCCTTGTATTAGATGAAAGTATTATCTCTTCAGCGAATAAGCGATTTTTAGACTTTTTTGGTGTTGAAAATATAGAAGAGTTTAAAAATACAAAAAAGATATATGAGTATTTTATTCATCAAAATGGATACTTCACCACATCAAATGAAGAGTGGCTCTCAGAGATTATCCAAAGAGAGGATAAAGATAGAGTTATAAAGATGAAAGATCTTAATGAAAAAGAGAAAGTATTTCGTATAGATATCAGGTCATATGAGCATAAAACAAAACACTATGTAGTCTCTTTTACTGATATTACGGAGCTTCAAAAATATAATAATGAACTCCAATACCAAGCAACCCATGATAATCTAACCAAGCTTTATAACAGACAAAAGTTTAATGATGAACTAGACAAAGAGATCATAAGAGAAAATAGATACAAACATAATCTCTCTATCATTATGTTTGATATAGATAACTTTAAAAAAATCAATGATACTTTTGGACATGATATTGGAGATATTGTCTTAAAAACAATTGCTGAGATATCCTATACTTCTATTCGTGTTACTGATATAATTGCAAGATGGGGAGGGGAAGAGTTTATTATACTTCTTCCTGAAACCTCTATTGATGAGTCATTAAGTATCGCAGAAAATATAAGAGAGAATATAGCAAAACACTATTTTGATGCAATAGATCAAAATGTAACAGTGAGTTTAGGTGTCAATGGATTTACCATAGGATCAGATTATAGAGATAGCTTTTTAAAAGGGGTAGATATCGCTTTATACCAAGCTAAAAATAGTGGAAAGAATAGAGTAGTACAATATGAAAAATAAATTTACAACAAAGATTATCGGTGGGATTTATAAAAATAAAACCTTGGAGCTTCCACCTTTAGATACTACAAGAAGTTCAAAGTCTAGACTAAGAGAATCATTTTTTAATGTAATTCAGTTTGATATTATAGATACTCTTTTTATTGAAGCCTTTGGTGGAAGTGGATCAATTGGACTTGAAGCTTTAAGTAGAGGCTCAAAGCATAGTTACTTTTGTGAGTTAGATAGAGAATCTTATAAGATTCTTCAAAAAAACTGCAAAAGTATTGATAGTGAAAATACAACTACTTTTTTAGGGGATACTTTTTTAAAAGTTCCTATGCTTTTAGAGCAGCTAAAAAATAAAAAAGAGGATATTATTATCTATATTGATCCCCCATTTGATTTTAGAGATGGGATGAGTGAGATTTATGAGAAGTGTTTTAAAATGGTTCAAGAGATACAAAATACTAATATTTTTATGGTCGTTTTTGAACATATGACAGAGTTAGAGATGCCTGAAAATATAGGGAAGTTTGAAAAGTTTAAAAATAAAAAATTTGGGAATAGTTCGCTTACATATTATCATGTATAGATTTGCTCTTATCACTTTGATCTCCTTGGTTGTTATCGTATTTTTACTCCCTTTTATCTATACCGTATCTCCATATGAACTTGATCCAAGTAAAATACTTCAAGCCCCAAGTTTGAATCATATAATGGGAACGGATAGACTTGGAAGAGATCTCTTTGCACGTATTTTAGTTGGTGGTCAGACCTCTTTAATAATAGGATTTTTAAGTGCTATGATAGCTTCTATGATAGGACTTATTATAGGGATCAGTGCTGGGTATTTTCAAAAAAGAACTGATAAAGTGATTACAATCATCATTGATCTTTTTTTAACCTTTCCTACTTTTTTCCTTTTACTTGCCCTTGTAAGTTATATGGAAGCAAATATGCTAGTACTTATCATAGTATTATTTATTACTGGTTGGATGGGGATGGCAAGGATGATTCGAAGTGAAAGCTTTGCTATTACCAATAAACCTTTTATCAAAATTTTAAACCTTGCAAATGTTTCAAAAACAAAGGTGATCTTAAAATATTTTGCTCCACTTTTAGCTCCAATATTTTTAGTCTCTTTTACTTTTGGAGTTGGTGGT
>CBETOJ010000026.1:0-10538 GCA_965537725.1 uncultured Campylobacterales bacterium
AGTAAAAAATAAATTATAAGCTGAATCATTGATTCTAAAGAAGCTTTTACTTCTTTATCCATCATAGCTAATATGGCATCCCATACTATAGCTAATAAAATTACCATCACTATAAAAATGATTGTTAACTTTGCCATAAGCTTTAATGCTTCTAATGCTTTTTTTATACTAAAAACATTTTTAAATCCACTTATTGGATCTATTTTTGTCAACTCTATTTTTAATGGAGTTACAATAAATCCAAACTGCATCACATTGAATATAATTGCCAACAAAAAGATCACAAAAAAAAGAGGAAGAAGATTATAGAGTATTGACCAAAAAATTGTTGATGCGATGGTAAAAAACAATTTTGGACTCATCTCTTCTCCAATGTAAGAAAAGCTGTATGCCATCATTGCTTCAATAGATTCATACATCAAATCTGCAAAAAATAAAAGATATATAGAGGCAAAAAATAAAATTGCAGCCCCTGAAACTTCAGCAGATTTAGGGACATTTCCTTCCTTTTTGGCATCTTCTATTTTTTTGCCCGTGGGTTCTTCTGTTTTTTCTTGATCATCAGCCATAAAACTTATCCCTCAAGCTTTCCAATAAAATAATTTGTAAATCCATTAATAAAAACTTCCATCCCTAGCATCATAAAAATAAATACCAAAGCAAACTTCAGCTGAAAAGTTACAATAAAAGGTGAAAATGCTGGCATTGATTTTGTTCCATATCCATAATAAAGGTCAAGAATAAACCCTATAAAAAAAAGAGGAAAAGCAAAAGCAAAAGCAAATTCGAACATTCGATTAATCTCATTTATTGCATATAAAACTCCATTATAACTAAAAAGGTCAAAAGTTCCTAAAGATATGGAACTGAAACTTTGAGATAAAATATAAAATGTGATCTCATACATTCCTGTTTCAAAATACACTACCAATACTATTAAATACAGTAATCTACTAATTAAACCTTGCTGTGTACCAGTTGCGGGATCAAACATAGTTGCCATTGATAAAGCAGTTGCATACTCTACAAGGTCTCCAATAATTTGAACTGCTGAAAAGACAATTTGGACTAAAAATGAAGCAACTAACCCAAGAGTAATTTCACTAACAAGTGCTAATAAAAAGTTTTCTGTATTAACAACACTAGTATCATAATTTATTAAAGGGTATAAAAAAATAGTAATATAAAAAGATGCTGCAATTCTAATAGTTGGATTAACTGTTTTTTCACCAATAATAGGCATAAAGGCCATAAAACTTAGAATCCTTGCTAAAAGGAGTAAAAACGCAAGAACTGTTGGCTGATCAATTAATGATATAAGTTCTTGCAAATACTATCCTTACATATAATTTGAGTCTTCAGTCTCGTTTTCTACCTCTTCTATATGTGTTACAATATTTTCATTCTTTGAACTATTTTGTTTTGAATTTCCAGAATTATTTTCTGAAAAATTATCAGGACTATTTGTATTGTCATTTTGCATACCAAAGTTCAGTGAAACATTTGATCCCTCACCCAATTGTTTTTGTAATGCATTTTGTAACGCAACCTTATTGTCAGCAAAAGCCTCCATAGTATTACTATTATTCATATTCATACTTACTGTTATACTATTATCTGCTTTGCTTGCTCTCATCATAACGGAAATAGATCCAAGATTTGCTGGATTTAAACTCATTCTAAATGCGGTAAAAGGTGGTTTATAATTAAGATACATATTTCTAGCTACATCACTCATAAAACTTCCCATCTTTTGTTGTGCACCGATAATCTTACTTTGTATTGTTTCAACCACATTTTGAGGAACATTTAAAGTAACTGTAGCCTCTTTTGCAGTAGCTTTAGCTACATCACTGACAGGAGAGTTACTCGTAGATTCTGTTTGCGCTTTAGAAACCACTTCTTTAGAAACACTCTCTTTTGCATATGTTTCATTATCAATGATCATTTTATTTAAAGATTTTTGTTGGAAAAAACTTTGGTTAAATTCAGTATTGTTTTTTGCAAACAATTCTGCTTTTGTTTCCCCTTTTGATCCCATATTTTCAATAGAAATTTCATCTGGATTTAAATCAAGCATCTCAGCACTTTGTTTTATAGAAACTACACTTTTTTTATCTTCTATATTTTTCTTTGCATTTGATACTTGATGTAAAGAGGTTTGTTCTTTGATAGTTTCTTGATCGTTTAAAAATCCATTTGCCATAAGAGTGTTTTTAGCATCTTTTGAAGAAAGGCTCTTATCATTTCTATTATCCGTTGGAGTATTAACCTGAATTTTTGGTGTTTGTAACTCTTTTTTCAACTCTTGAATGCTCTTTACTATCTCTTCAGTAGAAACAAAATTTACTTTTGATACTGTTTTTTCTATCTCTTCAACAGCACCTTTTATCTGATCTGCTTTCTATTTGTGTTTTTAATGTTTCATTATTTTCTATGAGTTGATGAGTGTTTTTTCGTATAGTTTTATCTACTAATACTTCTGTTTTTTCTCCATCTATCTCTTTTTTATCTGTTTGAGTTTTTATTTCACTTGCAACTGCTTTTGATTCTTTTATCTCTTCTTCACCAGCTTGTGTTTTTCCTACTGTAGTTTTTCCATCTTCAAGTTGAAGCTTTGCAACTTTTGTTTCTATCTCTTGCGCAGCTTTATTTATTTCATTTGCTTTTTCATTTACTTTTACTTTGATTGTTTGTACATTTTTTTCTTCAGTAAGTTTTTCAGATGTTTTTATTAAAATTGTTTTTTCTGCAGTTGTTTTTTCATCTCCAGCCGTCTCTATTGTAGACATACTTTTTTTGATATTTTCAACCGATTCTTTTATCTGAGTAGTTTTTTGAGTGATGTTTTTCTTAACATTTTCTATTGAGTTATTTTCATCATTTTGCTGAACTTCTTTTAGTGTATCAGTTTTTAATGTTTTTGACTTTTCTTCAACAGGTTCATTTTGTTTATTTATTATTTCTTTTTTTTCTATTGACTCAGAAGTTTTAGAAGCTTCTTTTTTTTCTACTACTTCATCTTTTTCAGTAGAATTTGTTTTGTTTTTAATGTTTTGAAGGCTTTTTTTAATCTCTTCTAACGAATTTTTAATCTCGCCTGTTTTTGTTTTTACATTCTCTTCTACACTCTGCTTTAAAGCAACAACTTTTTCTTTCACTTTAGATTCATCTTCTAAAAGCTTTGATTTGTCTTTGAGTGTTTTTGCTTTTTCTACAACTATCTCAACTAATTCATCTGCAAGCTGTTTCACTTCATTTTTATCAATAGTTGCATTTTTTATTTCACTTGATTGTGTGGTTTTAGTTACTTGGGCTTTTACACCTTCTGTTTTTTCAGTATTTACAGTTTTTTTTGCACTATTAGTCTTACTTGTAGGACTAGGCACATCACTTTTTGCATCTTTTAAAAGAGAATCAAAAAGAGACATTCCTTCTTTTTTTGTAGTTTGTGTTGAAGACGATGATGCACTTTTTTTCTTTGCTCCATCTTGTTTTTCTACATTTGGTAATAATTCAATAGACATGGGTCACCCCTTACATTTTAATAATATCTAGTATTTGTGTATCCATATTTTTTTGAGTTTTAAAAGCTGAAACATTTGCTTCATACGATCTCATCGCCTCAATTAGATCAACCATTTCAATAACTGGGTTGATATCAGGATATGCCACATAACCATTTTCATTTGCATCTGGATGGGTAGGATCATATTTTAAAATTGGCTCTTTATTCGATTCTGTTATCTCTCGAACATTAACCCCTTTAATAGCTAAAGGATCTTCTTTATACTGCCCATCTTTATCAAGCTTTTGAGATGCTTCTAACAAGACCTCTTCAAATACAACATTTTGTTTTCTATAAGGACCACCATCTTTTGAATGGGTAGTTTGAGCATTAGCTATATTTGAACTCACAACATTGATCCGCTCTCTTTGGGCACTCATCCCAGAGGTTGCTATATCATATCCATCAAAAAAACCCATCTTTTTATCCTTTTAATAGTTTTATATTTGCATTGACATAACTTGTTTATATGCACCTAAAGCTTTGTTTTTAACTTCAAGTCCAAGTTTTAAACTAAGTTCTGCTTCTTCTATCTTTTGTACAGCTTCTTGAAGGTTTTCAACTTTTCCTGTTGCTATATCATTCATTGCGTTGTATGCATCTACTTGGTCATTGTTTACTTCTAAAAGTGATTTTTCTAAAACTTCTGAAAAAGAGTCACCTTTTTGTCTATTCATATCTTGAGATATATTAGCTTCAAGATTTCCAGGGAGAATACCTTTTGTTGTATTATTAAAAGGGTTTGCTACTTCTGCTAATCTCATAATCTATCCTTATTTATTTTCATTTGTTTTTGCACTTTGAACTGCAGCTTCACGTATTGACAAGTCATTGACCAAAGCATCTAACTCATCGGCAGACTTTTCAAAATCTGCTCTATCTTGCTCATTTGAAAGATTAAATAAAGAGATAATCATTGCTAACATCATATTTGCAAGACCTTTAAAAAGTATTGTCACAAATACGATCCAGAATATCATCTCAACTGGTGCATAATAAGAAGCGTTTAGAACAAAATAGATTGTTGTTCCAAAAAAAACTGTCGCAACATATGTATCAAATATTTTACTTTGTAATAGTTTTTTAGAAAACTCTTCTGTTTTCATTATTCCCCTTAATCGATCAGTTCAAGTAAGTTATTTACAATCATTCGAAGCTCATGTGTTGCTTTTTCATTCTTTAACTCTTTAGAAAAAAGCTTTCTGAGTCTTCCGCTTATTGTAATACCTTTTTCTTCACTCACGTTTCCTATATATTGTACCATAAATTTTCTATTAAGTTTATTTTTTAGTGCTAAATTTTTCAAAGATTTAGTAATTGTTTCACCTGTTTCATATTTTGAAGTATAATTGAAGCATAAGAATAGTCTCTCTTTTTTCAAACTTATCATCTTTAAAAGGGCATAAACATCTGTTAATGCACTAGGATCAGTAGTTGTGACTGCTACAATATTATTTGATAGAGAAAGAAACTCTTGTACATTTCCATGAAGCCCAGCTCCTGTATCAATTAGTAATATATCAAATTGTTCTAAACTAACTATTTGATGAACAAGAGAAGAGAAAAGCGTATTTTGATGTGAGTTTGTATATTGGTATCCACTTTTTCCAGCAATAAGTGTCACATTTGGAATATCTGTAACCGTAAAAATATTTTTTAAGTTACACTTTCCATCAAGGTAATCATATAACGTATATTCAGGTTTTACATCAAACATAACTTGTAAATTTGCTAATCCCATATCAGCATCAAAAATCGCAACTTTTTTTCCACGTTGAGACAACAAGTAGGCTATATTTGATGTGAGAGTAGACTTTCCCACTCCACCTTTTCCTGAACTTATTGTTATGATTTTTGTTCTAGAATTTTTTAAATGCTGTTTTTGAGTAAGAGCAACAAGTTTATTGGCCTGTTCTGATATACCATTAAACAATGTAATTCTACCTTTTATTATTTATTTTTATTCATAAAACGATCAATAATATAATCACTAGATGCAACATGTAAATCATCTGGAACATTTTGTCCAACTGAAAGATAACAGATTGACTTTTTAGTTTTATGCGCAAAAGAGATAAGGTTTCCATAACTAATTGTTTCATCAAGCTTTGTAAAGATCAAGTTATGGATATGTAAAGTTGAGTAACTATTATAAATCTCATAGAGATCTGTTGTCTTCACATTTGCTGGCAAAACAAGCATCTTCTCAATTGGAATATCTTTTGCATTTTCTTGATACTGATTAATAAGTTCAATCTTATCCATATCATACTGACTTCCACCAGCAGTATCTATTAGAATATAATTACAATCTTTTAACCGTAAAATTGCTTCACTTAACTCTTCAGGTTTTTTTACAACTTCAAGTGGAAGTCTCATAATATTAGTATAAGCTCGTAACTGTTCAACAGCTCCTACTCTAAAAGAATCTAAAGTGATAATACCTACTTTATAATTTACTCCTAGTTTATATGCATATCTAGCAGCTAATTTTGAGATAGTTGTAGTTTTCCCAACTCCAGTTGGTCCTACAAACATCATAATCTTTCTTTGATGTATTCGGATTGGAACTTCATGTTTGATAGCAATAATCCTACGTAAGATCAGCTTAAAAAAATTCTCTATTTTTTTAGGATTTGATTTCATTGTGACAGGAAGCTGTTCTATAGTTTTTTTCATAATACTATAAGTCATCTCTGGATCAAACTCATTATCCTCAAAAAGATTATATATAGTACTAAATTCAGGTGGTATTGTAAGATCGTATAATTGACTTTTAGGCTCCCACAAAGTTCTTTGTACTTCTGCTAAAGATCTTTGCATAGTTTCTATCTGCTCTTTAAAGTCATAAAATTGTGCGCTATAACTTCCATCACTACTTGATGTTTGAATCACTTTTTTTGATGGTGTCTCTACACTTTTATCGTACTCTTCTTCCAAAGCAACAGTGATCTCATACATATTTTCACTATTTTTCCCTTTATTAGAGATTTTTTTTGTTGAGATAACTACTGCGTCTGGTCCACATTCTTTTTGTGCCTTTTGCAGTGCTATTGTAGGGGTCTCACCCAAAAATGAGAGCATTTTCATCTAGTTTTTCCATCTTTATAAATCTTAATTATTTTACCATCACTATTCTTAATCTTGATATATTCATCAGTTTCTTTTAAAAGTTCACCCTCTTTTTCAATAATCACATTACCAAATTTAAATTGTATTGTATTTTTTTGTTTGTATATGACATCTTTGTCACAAATTGCTCTATTCTTTTGAATATATCTTCTAGCATAATAGAGATTTTGCTTTAATAAACTTGGAACCAAATACTCTTTGCAAGAATATTTTTCAGATGCCTCTATAAAATATACATCGTGAGAATATATTTTTTCTTTGTATTTAATAGCTTTTTTTGACATGGGCACTAGTTGTACTGAAAATAAACTAGAAGAAAACAATAAAAGTAAAAAAAAAGATTTCATTAATACAACTATGCCTTTAGGTCTATCAATCTACCACCATTTTTCTCTGTGATCTCATCAATGATCTCTTTATACATCTCTTTTACTGGAAGAACTATTGAAGCTAACTTTCCATTTGTTTCATATAATTGTCTTAAATCTAATTCTAACTCATCTATTGCTTCTTTATATACTGAGATATCTTTACCATCTTTATATTCAGCAGCCAATTGAACATTGAGCTCCTCTTTTAAGTTTTTTAGTGCCTCCATAAGCTCTAACTTTACACTATTTCGTGAAACTAAACTTTCATGATTTGCTTTTTTAACATCTTCAATATCATCAACTATAGCACTATATAAAGTATTAGTTGTTTCTTTTAACTGCTGTATTATCTCTTCTATCATTTTTTATTCTCACTTAAAAACTTATATAACATATCACTTACGCCTAAGGTACCAGCAGAATTTCTTGATAATGCATCGGTATACATACTTTTAATAATATCTGATCCTGTTCCCTCACCTGCTATATTAGATGACTTTAGTGAAGTTTCTAATATTTGGTTCATAAAAAATGCTTCAAAATCATTACATACATCTCTTAAAGCGTTATCTTCTGATGATTTTAAATTTTCACTTTTTAAATTTTGTAGTTTATTTGGTTTAAGTGTGTTTATATCAACAAATTGATTCGTTATCTCCATGTGAAGCCTCCACTTTTAGTTTTCTATTCTATCAAAAAAATTTTCTTCTTGAGCCATTCTACTATTATTTTCACTAGAAGAGACAAAACGAATCTCTACTCTTCGATTTTCAAAAGCATTATCACTCTTAGGTCTATATGACCCAAAAGCACTTACTTTTAAAATAGCAGGATCAATTCTGTTTTTTATCAACTCTTTTATTACGGCAATTGATCGTAATGCCGAAAGATCCCATGAATCCCTAGGAATCCCATCTGTACGCAAATAATTTGTTGCCGTATGACCAGTTACTTCTATATCAAATCTATTGGTCATTGTTCTTAAAACATTTGCTAATTTTGTGATAAATCTTTTTGCATTTGGATTATCAAGTTGATATTCACCCTCTTCAAACATTAAACTAGAAGGGATATCAAGGGTAAATTCATTATTTCCTTTCATAGTTAATTCTACTTGTTGATTGGGATCTTC
This sequence comes from uncultured Campylobacterales bacterium, assembly GCA_965537725.1. Taxonomy (GTDB): domain Bacteria; phylum Campylobacterota; class Campylobacteria; order Campylobacterales; family Arcobacteraceae; genus JAIOSF01. The sequence continues at coordinate 8,204 of CBETOJ010000026.1, forward strand.
ACTAATATCATTAAACTCCTGAGTTACCTCTTCAACTTTTTGTGAAATATCAGCAGCTTCACTATTTTGTCCATTATCATCTCCACTACCAGAATCGCTTTTATCTGCATGAAAATCTGACAAGGATTCTTCTTGAGCTTCTGAAGTATCAGTTGAACCTTGTAAAAAACCCATACTTCTTCTCATAATTTCAAAATACTCTTCAACTTTCTTTTTATCCATAGTTGCCATAGAGAGTAATAGTACGAAAAATACAAGAAGAAGTGACATAAGATCACCAAACTGTACAAGCCATCCAGGAAGACATTTTTCACATTCTGGACACTTTTGTTTTGCCATTTGTTTCTCTTTTACTCTTCAACTGATGGTGTGATAGCACCCAGTTTCATTTTAATATTTCCTATAGACTCTTCAGCTGCTATCATATGTGCACCTTGGATAATAATATCACAGTTGATCATCTCTTTCCCATGTTTTTGTCCAAGTTTTGACTCAAAGATACCTGCTATACCAGTACCGACTAGTGCTCCATACATAGTTGTTAAAAGGGCAACTGCCATCGCAGGTCCTACAGCTGATGGATCAGATAAGTTCGCAAGCATCGCAACTAGCCCTACTAGTGTTCCAAGCATCCCCATAGAACCAGCAACACTCCCTGCATTTCCAAGCATTCCGATCATTATTTTATGACGATTTTCAATATGTTCTTTTTTTATTTCCAAAAGTTCTTCTAAAACATCAGGTTTTGTATTATCAACAAGGAGATTAAAGGCTTCTTTGAAAAAAGGATTCTCTTCCTCTTGAATCTTTGATTCAACAGACATCACCCCATTTTTTTTAATATCAGTTGCATAGATAATAATTTTTTCAATAAGCTCATCAATAGGCTCTATTGTAAGCTCTTTAGTTGCAATCCCCATAGCTTTACCAATACGGCTAAGATCTGATCCTTCATGTTGTGCAATAACAACAACAGTTGTTCCACCAAAAACAATTACAATTGATGGGATATCTATATATGCACCAAAACCAACACCACCTAGAATAATTGCCAGAGCAATTAAACCCCAGAAACCTGCCAAACCTCCAATCGTCGTTTTATCCATCTTATACCATCTTTACTTATTTAGTTTTTTTACACCCAGATTTTTAATTTTAATTCCAAATTTTCCATCAACAATGATCGCTTCACCTTGACCTATTACAACACCATTTACAAGAATATCTAAAGGTTCATTGGTCATTTGTGTAAGTTCAATAATTTCACCAATATCCCAGCTGATAACATCTCTTAAGAGACAAACTTTTGTTCCTAAACGAACACTTAGTCTCATCTTAATATCAAATAAAAGTCTTAGATTATCAACTGATTCTTCTCCTAAAATAGAGTTTAATACATTACTAGCACCTTGCTGGCTAGTAGAGCTACTAGAATCAGAAGAATTCTCCTCTTTATTTCCAGTTAAGCCTCCAATAAAAGAGCTAATAACATCATCAAATAATATAAGCAAAGAGAAGTGTTCTTCATTTAATGAAAAAGTAAATTTATAGGCTTGTTTTATATTATTAACATCAGAACAGTTTACTATAGTACTTTCACCTAAATTAGATTTTACACCTGAAATATCACCATATCCTTGTGCATTAATACTTGTAACTATACTTCCAGATATCGTAGAAACTATCTCTTTTACTGCATCATTTATCTCATCGTCAATAGAGTCTTTTTTATCTGTAACTCCTCCAAGCATAAGATATTCAAACTGGGTGGCACTCGCATCGGGAATGATAAATTGCCATTTTGAACTTTTCCCACTAAATTCAAAAACTGTTTCAACATCTATACATTGTTTAAAGCCATATTCCTCATCTCCAATAAGAGTTATTTCTTCTACTTTACTTGTTACAGAAAGTAAACTCTCTAAAGTAACTGAAATCTCATTTTTAACAATTTCTGATATATCTGATGCCAAAAAACATTCCTAACTTAAGATTGCTCAGCATTTCTATAAGCTTCCATCAAAGCTTTTTTTAATGCCATCATATCTTCTGTAGGATATTTCCATTCCATATCACCTTTTTTTACTCTAACAAAAAAATCATTCGTATCAGAGTTATATCCAAATTTTACATTATCTAGGATTATTTCATTATTGATTGCTTCAACCTTGGTACTAGCATTTTTATATTGCTCTTCAGGGTCAATCTTTGCTTTTTGATCAGCTTCTTGGATCTTTGAGATCTTTGAAACATACTCAGTCTGCGCTTGGTCCATATTTTCAAGTCTACCTAATTGCATAATATCCTCCTTGAATTTGCTACTCTATTATATCAT
>CBETOJ010000027.1:0-10532 GCA_965537725.1 uncultured Campylobacterales bacterium
ACCTATTTATTTTACAGTCACTACTTCTAGCGCAAACAAAAGAGATCTCTTTTGAAAAAGATATAAAGCCTATATTAGACAAACGTTGTGTAGTGTGTCACTCCTGTTATAACTCACCTTGTCAATTAAAGCTAAGCTCCTTTGATGGTTTAATAAGAGGAGCAACAAAAGAAGCGATATACTCCAATAGGATAAAGCCAGCAACCCCTTCACGACTTTTTATTGATGCACATTCTCAAGAGGAATGGGAAGAGTTAGGGTTTTATTCTGTTTTAAAAAAGTTTGGTCAAAGTAATATTATGATGGAGTTTTTAGAACAAAAACAAAAAAAGCCACTCAATATTGGAGAATATGCTCCTGAAGAGGATGAGTTAACCTGTTCAAAAAACATGAAAGAGCTTGAAAAATATTTTAAAGACAATCCATATCATGGGATGCCCTATGGGTTTCCCCCAATATTAAAACATGAACATGAGCTCTTAATAAAATGGCTACAAGGGGAGATAAAAGAGGATAAAAACAATTCTGAAGATGAGCCAAAAGAGATAGCACTTTTTGAAAAGTTTTTGAATAATAAACAGATAAAATATCAAGTAAGTGCAAGATATATCTATGAGCATCTGTACTTAGCCCATATCAAATTTCCAAGTAGTGAGAGTTTTTATACACTACTTCGTATGGATGCAAATACCCATAAACCCATCAAAACAAGAGTTCCTTATGGAGATGCTGATACGCCAATCTATTATAAACTTCAAAAGATCACTTCAACTATTGTTCATAAAACCCATATGGTTTATAAAATTGATGAAAATAAGCTAAAAAAGTTCCATAATCTTTTTATCGATACAAAGTGGAATAGTGAAGCTTATATGCCAAGTTATAAAACAGATGTAGCATCAAACCCTCTTCTTGCTTTTAAACAGATTCCATTACAAACAAGATACCGTTTTATGTTAGATGATATTGAATACTTTATAAGAACCTTTATACGAGGACCTGTATGTAAAGGGCAAATCGCACTCAATGTGATCCATGATCATTTTTGGCTTATCTTTAAAGACCCAGAGTTTGATTATACAATTAAGGATGAACATTTTATCAATGAAAAACCTTTCTATCCCAAATGAATATGGAGGAGATACTGATCTTTTTAAATTGATCGATATATACAAATATAATAAAGATACCATTGAATACTATAAAAACAAAAATGAACTTTATAAATTTTATGGAAACGATCTAAGCCTAAAAAGTATCTGGCGGGGAAACCATTTTGAATCAGAGGATAATGATGCAGTTTTAACAGTATATCGTCATTTTGATTCAGCTTCTGTGCATCGTGGAGCATTAGGAGAGATTCCTAAAACTATGTGGGTGATAGATTATCCACTTCTTGAAAGACTCTATTACTCTTTAGTAGCAGGATTTGATGTATATGGAAATACACAACATAAGGTTTTAGTTAGAAAATATATGGATAGACTTCGAATCGAAGGAGAAAGTAATCTTTTAGAATACCTCCCAAAATATAAAAGAAATATGGTATTTGATAGTTGGTATCAAGGAGTATTATCTAAAAGTATAGTGACTTATACCCCTTCAAATAATGAATCAACGTTAAAATATGATTATAAAACTCTTGCCTCAAAAATACTTGAATACACAAAAACACCAAAAGATCCAATCAATTTTCAAAGAGATAGTTTTCCAACAAGTTTAGATTTAAAATTGTATAACTCTAAAGAAGATATAGAAAAAGGGTTAAAAGATATTGTCTTTAATAATGAGATCGATAAGTTTAAAGAGTTTTCAAGTGATAACTTTAATCTTATCTATATACGATTTAAACTCAAAGAGCAAAAAGACCAAGTCTATACAATGGTAGTCAATAGATGGCATGATAATGTAGCTTTTATGTTCAATGAAGAGTTTAGGCGTGATGTCAAAAAGGATAAAGTTAATTTCATTGAAGGGTTTATTGGCTCATATCCAAACTATTTTGTAGTGGTCGAACAAGAAGATATAGGGGAGTTTTTTACACTTTTAAGAGAAACAGTTGATGAGAAAAAACTCTCAAAGTTTTTTATCAATAGAAATAATAAAAACTTTTGGAAAGAGTATGATTGGTTTCAAAAAAGATTCGAAGCTGACCAGCCTATAGAAGCTGGAATATTTGATTTGAATCGGTATTATAAAAAGAGTATTTAAAAGATATTTATTTTAATATTGAAGTAATATTATTCAGCTAAAATTTCATTATGTCAAATCAAGAGATACCTAAATTTACCCATTTACACTTACACACTGAGTATTCAATGCTCGATGGTGCCAATAAGATTAAAGTCTTAGCGAAAAAAATAAAAGAGCTAGGGATGGAATCTGTGGCGATGACCGATCATGGAAATATGTTTGGTACTATCGATTTTTATAATACCATGAGAAAAGAGGGTATTAAACCTATTATTGGGATGGAAGCGTATATCCATAACTCTGAGGATATAGGTGATAAGTCTACTAAACAGAGGTTTCATCTTTGTTTATATGCTAAAAATGATGTGGGATATAAAAATCTTATGTATCTTAGCTCCCAAGCATATATGCATGGGTTTTACTATTATCCTCGTATCAATAAAAAGATGCTACGTGAAAATAGTGAAGGGCTTGTTTGTAGTGCCGCTTGTTTACAAGGGGAAGTGAACTGGCATCTTAATACTAATAATGAGCGTAATGTTAAAAATGGAGCGAAAGGGTATGAAAAAGCTAAAGAGATAGCACTGGAATATAAAGATATATTTGGGGATGATTTTTATCTTGAAATTATGCGTCATGGGATTGGGGATCAACTTTTTGTAGATAATCAAATTATTCAGCTTTCAATGGAAACTGGAATAAAAATAGTTGCAACCAATGATACCCACTATACCAATCCAAAAGATGCAGAAGCCCATGAAGCTTTTATGTGTATTGCGATGAATAAACTCTATGATGATCCAAATAGACTTCGTCATTCAGTACATGAGTTTTATGTTAAATCACCTGAAGAGATCGCAAAACTGTATGCAGATATCCCTGAAGCGATTCACAATACTCAAGAGATTGTTGAAAAATGTAATCTTGAGATAAAACTTGGAAACCCAACGCCACCAAACTTTAAATTTACAAGAGAAAAATCAATGGAGCAGGGGCTTACACTCCCTGAGCCTGAGCTTGAGTATTCTTTAGAAAACGATAAAGTACTTTTTATCCATGAGTGTTGGAAAGGTTTAGAAAAACGTCTTGAAATAGTTGATCCATCTAAACATCAAGAGTATAAAGATAGATTACAAGTTGAGATAGATATTATCAATAATATGAAGTTCCCAGGATATATGCTGATCGTTTGGGATTTTGTTATCTATGGAAAAAAACAGCGCATCCCAGTAGGTCCAGGAAGGGGTTCGGCAGCTGGAAGTTTAGTCGCGTATTGTCTTTTTATTACCGATATTGATCCTATGCCATATGGATTACTTTTTGAGAGGTTCTTGAATCCTGAGCGGGTATCGATGCCAGATATCGATATGGACTTTTGTCAAAGTAGGCGACAAGAGGTTATTGACTATGTTGTTGAAAAATATGGTCGAGCCAATGTGGCACAGATCATCACCTTTGGGAAACTTTTAGCAAAAGGGGTGATCCGTGATGTTGCAAGGGTTCTTGATATGCCGTATGCTGAAGCAGATGCTATGGCGAAACTTATTCCAGATGAATTGGGAATCAATCTTAAAGATTCATGGGAGAAAGAGCCAAAAATTGAAGAGCTTTGTAATAGAGATAAAAAAGCAGCACGTGTTTGGCAGTATGCTTTAGCCCTTGAAGGTCTTAATAGAAATGCAGGGACACACGCTGCAGGAGTGGTTATCTCCAATGAAGCTTTATGGAAAAAAACCCCACTGTTTAAACCCTCAGGGCTTGATACTTTAGCGACACAATATAATGGTAAATATGTTGAAGATGTGGATCTGATCAAGTTTGACTTCCTTGGATTAAAAACACTTACAGTAATTGAAGGTGCCAATCAACTTGTTGAAAAACGTCATGGAAAAAGAATTGATTTTATCAAACAAGATGTAAATGATAAAAAGGTATATGAACTTATTCAAACAGGGCACACAATTGGACTATTCCAGATTGAATCCCAAGGGATGCAAGATTTAGCAAAAAGGTTAAAACCATCAGGGTTTGAAGATGTTATTGCGATGCTCGCCCTTTATAGACCAGGACCTATGGAGTCAGGGATGCTTGATGACTTTATCGATAGAAAGCATGGTCGAGCTGAGATTAACTATTTCTTTGATGAGTTTGATGAACCTTTAAAACCTATTCTCGAAGCAACGTATGGGGTTATTGTTTATCAAGAGCAGGTTATGCAGATCGTACAAACAATTGGTGGATTTAGCCTTGGTGGCGCGGATTTAGTTCGTCGTGCTATGGGGAAAAAGATCAAAGAGGAGATGGATAAACTAAAAGTTGAGTTTGCTGATGGTGGAGTAAAAAAAGGGTTTGATAGAGGGCATTGTGAGATGCTCTTCGATCTGATCGTAAAATTTGCTGGATATGGATTTAATAAATCCCACTCAGCTGCTTATGCACTGGTGACTTTTTATACTTCCTATCTAAAAGCCTATTATCCAACAGAGTTTATGGCATCACTTTTAACAAGTGAAAAAGATAATACTGATAAAGTTGTTAAGTATGTTGATGAGGTTAAAAGATTAGGATTTGAGTTAGTTCCTCCTGATATTAATAGATCAGACCTTGTTTTTAGTGCCGATAAGATTGATGGGCAAGAGGTTGTTATGTTTGGTATGGGCGCTCTAAAAGGTGCTGGTGATGTGGCAATTAAATCGATCCTTAAAGCACGAGAAGAGGGTGATTTTAAAGATTTAAGTGATTTTGTAAGTCGAATTGATAGTTCAAAAGTAAACAAAAGGGTTTTAGAAACGTTAACTAAATCTGGAGCATTTGATAGTTTTGGATATTCACGTCGCGCTTTATTAGAACAGATTGAGATTATCGTAGAAGCTGCAGGAAAAGCAGCTCAGGCTAAAAAGATGATGGTAGGATCACTTTTTGGAGATGATGAAGAGTTAGTGACAATTTCAGTAGAGATAGAAGATCGACCTGAGTATGAAGATAAAGAGATCTTAGAGTTTGAAAAGCAAAGTTTAGGATTTTATGTATCTGGTCATCCACTTGATAAATATAGAGAGAGTATCAATGAGATCAAACATACACTAAGTTCTGAAATTGAGACTCTTGATGATGGGGCTGAAGCGATTATAGTTGGACAGATCGAAGAGGTAAATGAGCGGATCTCTAAAAAAGGGAATAAATTTGCCATAGCAAAGATCATGGACCTACATGGAAGTTTAGAGTTGATGCTTTTTGAAGATAGGATCAAAGAGCTTGAAGAAGATTTTGATACCTCTAAACCAATTGCTTTTAAAGTAAGAGCAAAAGTAAATGATTTTGGGACACAACTGAGCCTTATGAAACTTGAAACCCTCAAAGAAGCAAAAAGCGAAAAGCTAAAAAAGGGAAAAAAAGTGGAGAAAAAACTTGATCCTCTTCATATTGCTATAGAGTTTGCCAATGATGATCGAATCATTTACGAGCTTTTTGATGTGATCTCTAAAAATCAAGGGAAGCGTGAAATCAGTATCACCATTAAATCAAAACTTGGTGATATTAAACTTGATAGTAGTTATTATGTGAATAATACTGTTGAGGGATTGCTTCAGAATATGGATGGTGTCTATGTGGCTTAAGGCTTTTATAAAAGCTATTTAGAGAGCTTAAAACATCAATGTGATATAATTGTAAATTATTATATAAAAGAGGAAATATGCAAAAAGAAACACTCGCATTACATGCAGGATATGAAAAAGATACTCAAGGGACAATGGCAGTTCCAATTTATATGAGTACAGCGTATGAATTTAGAGATGCAGAACATGCTGCAAACCTATTTGCACTCAAAGAGCTTGGAAATATCTATACAAGATTGATGAACCCTACAAGTGCAGTATTTGAAAAAAGATTTGCTGAAGTTGAAGGTGGAGTAGCTGCTGTATCAACTGCTAGTGGTGCAAGTGCTATTTTTTCTTCTATTATGAACCTGTGTGAAGCAGGAGATAATATAATCGTCTCAAATGCTTTATATGGGGGAACTACTACTTTAACAGATCATACGATCAAAAGAATAGGGATTGAAGCTAGAAAATTTGATGTGACCAACCCCTCAAATCTAGAAGAGCTTATAGATGAAAAAACAAAACTGATCCTTTTTGAATCATTATCAAATCCTAATACTGTAGTAGCAGATTTTGATTCAATAGTAGAGATTGCCAATAAATATAAAATTATTACAGTAGTTGATAATACAGTAGCTACTCCAATTTTATGTAATCCAATTGAGCTAGGATGTGATCTTGTAGTACACTCTACAAGTAAATATACTACAGGACAAGGGCTTGCACTTGGTGGAATTATTGTTGAAGGTGAATCTTGTAATAAAAAGTTGATAGGAAACTCTAAATATACTCACTTTAATGAACCTGATCCATCATATCATGGATTAGTATATGCAGATCTTCCATTTCCACTCTTTTCAATAAGAATGGTACTTTGTGTGTTAAGAGATCTTGGTGTAACAGCATCTCCTTTTAATTCTTGGCTTATGATTCAAGGTTTAGAGACACTATCTTTGCGAATGAAACAGCATAGTGAGAGTACTTTAAAAGTTGCACAATTTTTAGAATCACATCCAAAAGTTAAAAAAGTAAACTATCCTGGACTTAGTTCAGATACAAATCATGAACGAGCTAAGAAATATATCAAAGGTGGATGTAGTGGACTTCTTAGTTTTGAAGTTGAGACATTAGAAGAGGCAAAAAAGATCCTTGATAGTGTAGAGATCTTTTCAATTGTAGTAAATATTGGAGATAGTAAGTCTATTATCACACATCCTGCAAGTACAACTCATCAGCAGTTAAGTAAAGAAGAGTTAGCAGAAGCTAAGATAGGAGAAGGACTTATCCGACTTAGTATAGGGCTTGAAAATAGCGATGATCTTATTGATGATCTTAAAAAGGCGTTGGAAGTATAATTGAAAATATTCACAGATACTGTAAAATTTGATAAACCTTTATATCTTGAAAGTGGTAGGGTACTAGAACCATATGAGATAAAGTATGAAACATATGGTGAGATGAACGAGGATAAGTCAAATATCATCGTAATCACCCATGCTTTAACAGGATCTCATCATGCTGCGGGATATTATGAGGGTGATAGAAAACCAGGATATTGGAATGGCTTTATCGGTGATGGAAAAGCGATCGATACCCAGAAATATTTTGTAATAGCAACCAATAATATTGGAAGTTGTTTTGGAAGCACTGGTCCTATGAGTCCTATGAAAAATGCAGAACCATACCGTTTTAAATTTCCAGTTCTTACTATTAGTGATATTGTAAAAGCTCAGGTGACTCTTTTTAAACATCTAGGAATAGAGAAAGTAAAAGCAGTGATTGGTGGAAGTATGGGAGGGATGCAAGCACTTTGTTATGCTATAGAGTATCCAGAATTTGCAGAGATTATTATCCCTATGGCAACTACAGCCTATACACGACCATGGGCAATGGCATTTAATAAAATAGCAGTAGAAGCTATTAAAAATGATCCAGAATTTAAAGATGGATATTATGACCCAAAGGATATCAAAGAAAAAGGACTCAATGGTCTTGCGATTGGACGAATGGCAGGGCATATAAGTTATCTCTCCCGTGATTCTATGATGAAAAAATTTGGGCGACACTATCTTGAACAAGATGGTTTGTATGAGCTTTTTGGAAGATTTCAAGTGGAGAGTTATTTAGAATATAATGGGTATAACTTTCCACACTATTTTGATCCATTGAGTTATCTTTATATTATAAAGACTATCAATATTTTTAATGCAGCACGTGGAAGTGATAAATTAGAAGATGTATTTGCAAAAGTAAAAGCAAAACTGCATCTGCTTTCATTTAGTGGAGATGTACTTTTTTATCCTGAAGAGATGGAAGAGATATATGAGATTATGCATAAAATCGGAAGTGGTCATCTTTGTACGTATGAAGAGATTAAAAGTGATTATGGGCATGATGCTTTTTTAGTAGAGATTGATAAATTTGCAGATAAAGTAGTTGCAATGTTGGAGGGAACATATGAGTGAAGAGATAAATGAACACAAAGAGTCATTCGAAGTAAAATTGGATGAAGCAGGGAAGCTTTTAGAAAAGTTGATTGATCCAAATATCACTTTGAGTGATAGTGTAAAGGTTTATAAAGAGGGGATGGGAAAATTAGAATCTGCTCAAAAACTTTTAGATGAAGCAAAATTAGAGTTTCAAGAGCTAACAGCACAAAAGTAAAAAAGGAGTAGAGATGCAAGGGAGAACAAGAAGTTTTTTTGAAGATGTGGTTGTTCTTTTAGTCATCGTACTTGTAATAGGAGCAGGATATTATTTCTTTTTTTCAAATAATGAAGAGCAGATAAAACCTCCTGTAATAGAGCAAAAGGTAGAAATAACAGAAGAAAAAATAGATTCTATAAAAGAACAATCTTTAAATCAAGAAGTTCAAGAAGTAGGAGAGTCTACACAGACTAAAATAGTTGAACAAAACTCTCAAAAAACAGATGAACTTTTGAAAGAAGAGCTACAAAAAGAATCGAAGAAAATTCAAGATAGTCAAGATACTAAAGAAGATATAAAAACACCTAAGATTCCACAAAAACAGATTCAAAAAGAGGTATTGAAGAAAAATGATGAGCTAAAAGTTAAAAAAGTGGATCCAAAAAGAATTGCACATCTTGTAAAAAATGTTGATCTTAAAGCCTTACAACAATTTAAAAATGATGTAAAGCAAGAGATGAAAGATAGGATAGTTTTAAATAAAGAAAAAGACAAAAAAGTGCAAAGTTTCAGTATACGTGTAACTGTACTTAAAAATGGAGAATACGAACAGTTAATTCATACAGGTGGAGATAAAGAAACATATGAAAACAATAAGGAGAACTTACTTCAAGTATTCCCTTTAAATATTGAGGATAATATAAAACAAGACTTTCCAAGATATTTAAGATATACCTTTAAGTTTAACAATAATGACAAATAAGAATTATACAATTCTTAATTTTAGCTTTATAAATATTTAAGTAAAGATATGTGATACTTTTGCAATACTTAAGGAAGATAGTATCCACATGCAAAATAATTTATACGAACATATCATTTACGATTCTGGATTTGTTACAAAAACTAATTTACAAGGTGAAATAACTTTTATCAATGACAACTACTGTAAAATCAGCGGCTATGAATGTTCTGAGATCTTAGGACAAACTCATAAGATCTTTCATCATGAAAATAGAGATCATAGTGTAGATAAAGAGTTATGGGAAAGTATAAGATCTGGGAAAGTTTATAAAACCATATTTGCAAACTCTACAAAAGATGGCAGACTTTTTTATATGGATACATCAATCTATCCAATTACAAATAATGATGGAAAAATTGAAGAGTTTGTTTCTTTTGGGACAAATCTTACGCACTACATAGATATTATCACCTATGACCGTTTAACAGGTCTTAAAAATAGAGATACTTTAAAAAATGATATTGTCCAAGGAAAAAACTATATGTGTATTGTTGCTAATATAGATAATTTTTCTGATATTACAGAATTTTATGGGGGATCAGTTGGAGATAGGGTGATTCAAGAAACTGCAAGGCGATTAAAATATGTTTTTAAACAAAGTATGGTGTATCGTTTACAAGGGGATGAGTTTGCTATATTTAGGGCATTAGAAGATACATATGATGCAACACTTTTAGAAAATGAAGCAAAATATAAGATACGATCAATTTTTGAAAATACTTTTTTTAAAGATGATCTTGATATTTTACTCACCGCAACTTCTGGAATAAGTATAGGAAATGATAATTATTTGCGTAATGCAAATCTAGCCTTTAAAGATGCAAAAAATAAAAACCTTAGTTACTCTATTTATAATGATGACCTATTAGAACTTTTTGCAAATTTCACAATTAATAAAGAGGTAGCATCAGATATAAAAAAAGCGATTAAAGAGGATCAGATTATCCCTTATTATCAACCGATTATTGATAATAAAACGGGGAAAATAGTAAAATATGAAGCTTTAGCAAGACTTATTAAAGAGGATGAGGTGGTAAGTCCAGGAGCCTTTATCGATGTGTCTAAAAAAATTAAATATTATCACAAGATCACCAGAGCTATTTTAAAAAAGAGTTTTGAACATTTTGGAGTGAATCGTGATATTGGAGTGAGTATAAATATTACAATTGAAGATATTGCAAATGTACGGATCTTTAATTTGATTATAGATCTTTTGAATAAAAATGAATATAATCAAAACATCACTTTTGAGATCGTTGAGAGCGAAAGGATAGAAGATGATCAAC
>CBETOJ010000028.1:0-10394 GCA_965537725.1 uncultured Campylobacterales bacterium
AATTATACTAATTATTATTCGATTATACCAAAAGCACTTTAAGAATTGGGTGTTATAGTATATGTTGAAACCATTATTATAAGTAACATGAGTAGCATAATAACAAGATGTTTATGCCATCTTTTTTGCCAAAAAAGAAAAAAGTATCCAAATAAAAGCATAAGTTTAAATACTATAGCTATTTTTGTAAAGGCGATAGCACTTATACTTACTATTTGTAAAAACAGAACAATGTTTTTATTCTCATAATACTTCATCTAATCTTCCTTTTTAGAGTTATATACTAAAAACCCTACCATTCCTCCAACTAATACAATTGCTAAAAATATTATTAGTGCCACATCTAATGTTCCCATTTTAGTTTTCCTTATCTGTTTTTTCTTTTAGTTGCCCACATGCTGCACTTATATCTATCCCTTTTGATTCACGAATAGTACAAAGGACTCCTTTTGATAAAAGATATTCTTGAAATCGTATCATATCATTTTTAGATGGCCTTTTATAGTCTGAACCTTCAAAAGGATTAAAATAGATCAAGTTTACTTTTGCATCAATTCCATTTAAAAGCTTTACTAGTTTATCTGCTGATTTGATATCATCATTTTTATCTTTAATAACGAGATATTCAAACATCACCTTTTTTCTAGAATCAATAGGAAACTTTCTCACTACTTCTATAATTGATTGAATATTATACGCTTTATTCATAGGAATAAGTTCGTTTCTTAGATCATCATCAACTGCATGAAGTGATATAGCAAGTTGTACCCCTAAATTCTCATTTCCAAGTTTTTCTATTTTTGTACTTATTCCACTTGTAGAAATGGTTTGTCTTTTTGTACTTATAGCTAATCCATCTAGTTCAGAGATGATCCGTATAGCTTTTACAAGATTGTCATAATTATCTAGTGGTTCACCCATTCCCATATAAACGATATTTACTGATTTATTTTGGGCTATATCGTTTAATTTTTTAAGATACTTTATTTGTGCTACTATCTCTCCTGCGCTCAGATCTCTTACAAAACCACCGCGTGCTGTTAAACAAAATGAACATCCAACTTTACACCCAACCTGCGAAGAGATACAAAAAGTATACTGTTCACTTTTTGTTACATTTCCCTCTTCATCATATTGTTTCTCTTTCATTAAAAGTAGTACTGCTTCTGCTGTTTTTCCATCGATAAACTCAAAAAGATATTTTTTTGTTCCATCTGAACTTTCTTCTGTTCTTATCACTTTAGCTATATCAATTGGATAGGTTTGAACTAATTCCTCTTTTAGATTTTTAGGGATATTTTTCATATCCTCATAAGAAGTGGCATAATTTTTATAAAGCCAATTATAAATTTGCTTTGCTCTAAATGATGGCTTGATTTGTTCTTGTAACTCTTTTAGAGTGTAGTTGTAAATTGTGTTTATTTTCATATCCTTTTACTTATATATTTATTTTGTATTCTCAATCTAATCGCCACTGACTCAAAAATTAAAAAGTGAGGTTGCTCACTTTTGCTTTCTTGGCTCCACTTCGTTCCGACCATTTCAGTTCCAAACTACAAATGACAAACCATTGTCATTTGCTTACGGTTTTCATGTTCCACGTGGAACATTTGAAACAATTATTTCTCTTTTTTCTAAATGTTCTATAAGTATATCCATTGCTTTATTATGATTTGATATAAAATCTTGATGAGCTTTTTTATTAGTATAATTAGTGATCACAAAGATACCTCTTACATCTATGTTAAACTCTTTTGCTACTGAGACAATAGAAAAAAACTCCATATTCTCTACTCCTATATTATAGGCTTTATATTTACTTGATATAGATTCATTTGTAGATATATAATTTGAAGAGTTTATTATCGTATCTTTTTGATATCTTGGATCTTCTGATCTTACTACATTATCAATGGGAGTATAGCTATTATTTTCTAAAAAAGACAATTCTACATTTGATGCACTTGAGCTTTCAACTATATCGAAAATATTATGATCTCCATAACTTCCTGCACTTCCAATAAAAAGGATATACTCAGGTTTATCAAATAAACAGATTCGTGTCATATTCATAGCACTTTCGATAAGTCCAATACCAACAGGTGTTGCAAAAGGAAAAGTTTCATTATTTCCTGCACATACTATCACACTTATAACCTTACTGGAATATTTTCAGATTTGAGATATCTTTTTAGATCCATTATATCTATCTCTTTAAAGTGAAATATAGAAGCTGCAAGTGCAGCTTCAGCTCCACCTATAGTAAATGCATCTCGTATATGTTCCATAGTTCCTGCTCCACCACTTGCAATCACAGGAATATCAATTTGTGAGCTTATTTGTGAAGTGATATCAAGTTCAAATCCAGTTTTTGCTCCATCTGTATCCATAGAAGTAAGAAGAATCTCTCCTGCACCTCTATTGTAAACCTCTTTTGCCCACTGAACTGCATCAAGCCCTGTATCTTCGCGTCCACCTTTTACAAAAACATGGTACGATCCATCAGGTACTTTTTTTACATCAATTGCCACTACTATACATTGAGATCCAAATCTTTTTGCTCCTTGATTAATAAAATCAGGATTTACTACAGCACTTGAATTGATACTTACTTTATCGCATCCAACATTTAAAAGAGCATAGATATCTTCTAGTTTTCTAATCCCACCACCAACTGTAAGTGGGATAAATACCTCTTGTGCTACTTTCTTAACCACATCAACAATAGTATCTCTTCCTTCATGGGATGCTCCTATATCTAAAAAAGTGATCTCATCTGCACCCTCATTATTGTATCTTTTTGCAACTTCAACTGGATCTCCAGCATCACGAAGCCCAACAAAATTTATACCTTTAACTACTCTTCCATTATCAACATCTAAACATGGAATAATTCTTTTTGCGAAATAACTCATTGATTTCCTTCTTACTATTTAAGGATATAATTATATCAAATCTACATAAATTTAGTATTGAGTTTAAAATAATATAAAATAATGTTATAAGTTTAAGTTTTACTTGGCTAGAATATCAAGATTATCATGAGAAAAGATTCTAATAACTACCAAGCAAAAAAGAAGTTTGGACAAAATTTTTTAAAAGATACTTCTGTTTTACATAAGATCATCCAATCGATGCCCCAAAACAATAATAGAATTATTGAGATAGGGCCTGGCTTAGGTGATTTGACAAAGAGACTTGTCAAGTGCAAAGATGTGACAGCCTATGAGGTTGATAGAGATTTATATTCTATCTTGCATACCGAATTTAAAGATCAGTTAGACAAGGGCTCATTAAATATCATTTTAGGTGATGTTTTAGAGCAATGGAAAACTAATGGATCACTATATGATAGCAGATATGATCTAATTGCAAACCTGCCTTATTATATAGCAACAAATATAATACTTAATTGTTTAAGCGATGATAGATGTGAGCATATTATCGTTATGATACAAAAAGAGGTAGCGGACAAATTTACTGCACAATGCGGTCAAAAAGAATTTGGTGCATTAAGTGTGATCACTACCTTGCTTTGTGATGAGATGAAAACTTTAGTTGTAGTGCCACCAACAAGTTTTGATCCTCCTCCAAAGGTGGATTCAAGTGTGATCTTTTTAAAAAAAGATCTTACAAAAACTTTTAGTGAAAGCTTCAATAAGTTTTTAAAAGTAGCTTTTAGCGCACCTAGAAAAAAACTTTTAAAAAATCTCACCAGCTCTTTTGATAAAATTTTATTAGAGGAGATTTTTGAACAATTAGGTATTGATTCGAATGCAAGACCTCACCAAGTTGAAGCATCTTTGTATAGCCAGATTTATACAAAGGTAAACAAACATGGAAATGACGATAGACAAACCAGTATCTGAAGTTGAAGTTAAAAACGACAATACTCCAGAAACTGAAAATGTAAAAAAAGAAGATTCTACGAATAACCAAAAACCAAATGGAAAAGGGAGAACAGTTCCACAAAAACGAAAACCTCCTACCAGTGGAAATGGTTGGACAAATGATTTAAAAAAAGCATTTGAACAAAATGAAAGAATACAAAAAGAGAGACTTAATCCACACAATAAGTTAAATCTTAAAGCAACAACATCAATCAAAGTAACTCCACTTGGAGGTCTTGGTGAGATTGGTGGAAATATGATGGTAATAGAGACTGAAAAAAGTGCTATTATTATTGATGTAGGGATGAGTTTCCCAGATGATTCTATGCATGGGGTAGATATTTTAATTCCAGATTTTACTTATATAAGACAAATTAAAAGTAAGATTACAGCTATTTGTATCACTCACTCTCATGAGGATCATATTGGTGGTATGCCATATATTTTTAAAGAGCTTCAAGTACCAATCTATGGAACTTCACTTCCACTAGAATCTGTTGGTGCAAAATTTGACGAACATAAAATGAAACAACATAGAAGTTACTTTAGAGCAATTCAAAAAAGAAAACCTATCAAAATAGGGGAATTTGAAGTGGAATGGATGCATATCACTCACTCTATTATTGATAGTTCAGCTCTAGCTATTACAACTGATGCTGGAACTATTATCCATACAGGAGATTATAAAATAGATCATACTCCAATTGATGGATATCCTACAGATATACATAGACTTGCATACTATGGAGAAAAAGGGGTAATGGCTCTTTTAAGTGATAGTACAAACTCTCATTCACCAGGATATACAAAATCTGAGCGAACAGTTGGACCTACTTTTGATATGCTTTTTGCTAAAGCTGAGGGTAGAATCATCATGTCAACATTTTCATCAAATCTTCACCGTGTTGCTCAAGCGATCCAAAGAGGAATTGATCATGGAAGAAAGATCTGTGTGATCGGTAGAAGCATGGAAAAGAACCTAGAGATCGCTATGAGCCTAGGATATTTAAAATTTCCAAAAGATAAATTTATCGATGCACATGAAGTAAATAAATATACAGATAAAGAGGTCTTGATCGTAACTACTGGATCACAAGGGGAACCTATGAGTGCTCTATTTAGAATGTCAATCCATGAACATAGACATATTAAGATCAAGCCATCTGATATGGTCATACTTTCAGCAAAAGCGATCCCTGGGAATGAGGGAAGTGTATCTGAGATCATCAACCAACTGCAAAAAGCTGGAGCTCATGTAGCATATCAAAACTATGACAATATTCACGTTTCGGGACATGGTGCACAAGAGGAGCAAAAGCTGATCTTACGACTTACAAAACCAAAATTCTTCTTACCAATCCATGGTGAGTATAATCATGTTGTAAGACATATTCAAACAGGTATTGATTGTGGTGTTCTTGAACGAAATACATACATCTTAAGTGATGGTGAACAAGTTGAGATCGCTCCAAAATATATGAAAAAAGTAAAAACTGTAAAAACAGGTAAGACATATATTGATAACCAAAACAATAAAAGAATTGGTGATGATGTCGTTATAGATAGACAAACAATGGCAAACGAAGGTGTTGTGATGATCGTCGCACAAATCTCTGAAAATGACAGAGAGATTGTAGGAACATCACGTGTGAGTTCATTTGGTATGGTTGAAGCAAAACAAGAAAAGTATTTTACTAAAGAGATTGAAGATGTGTTAAAACACTTCCTAGATCATATCAAACCTGGTATCTTGCAAAACACAAGAGCAGTGGAAGAGGAACTTCGAAAAGTAGTTAGAAAACATTGTATTAGAAAATACAAAAAATATCCTATGATTGTACCTACTATTTTTGTACAATAGTAAATATTAAACTTATATCAAAAAAGGGAGTGAATAATCACTCCCTTTTTTAATAAATTTTCAAATAATCATCAAACTTACAGGGACCCGAAATAAAATAAAGTGAGGTTCACTCACTTTATTTTATTTCTTCTGTTCCATGTGGAACATTATCAAAATTTAGATATAATCTCTTTAATATATCTATGGAGAACTTATGAAAAAAGATCAAGAAAAAGAGCTAATAAGACTAAACAAGTTTATTTCACATAATAGTAAATATAGTCGTAGAGAAGCAGATGAACTTATAAAAAATGGTGAAGTATCCATAGACAAAAAAGTGATCACTGATCTAGCAACAAAAGTTACTGAAAATACTGAGGTACAGGTAAAAGGAAAAACTGTAAAAGTTGATAACTCTAAACCACCTACTGTAATAATCTATAATAAACTAAAAGGGGAGATCGTATCTAAAAAAGATCCTCAAGGAAGAACAGTGATCTATGATACTATTCCAAAAAAATATTCACACTTTATCCCTATAGGACGACTTGACTTTGCAAGTGAAGGGATGCTTTTACTTACTGATGATCCCAAAATTGCTACAGCGCTTATGACTTCAAATCTTGAGAGGGTTTATAATCTAAAAATAGAAGGTTCAATTACTTCAGCTATGATGGAAGCTATGCAAAGTGGATTAAGAATTGAAGATACTATGGAAGGAGCACATGAAGATACTCAAATAAACTCCATGGAGTTTGCTCCTTTTTTATGGTTTGATATTAAAACAAACACTCCAAAATTCTCTAAACTCAAAGTTGCTATTACTGAGGGGAAAAATAGGGAGCTTAGAAGATTTTTTGCACACTTTGGAAGCAAGGTAATGGATCTTAAACGTGTAAGCTTTGGAGGGATCAATCTTAATAATCTTCCTTCAGGAAAAGTACGATATCTTACACGAGAAGAGTATCAAAATCTACGATACTTTGTGAAAGGTGTAGAGATGGAGCAAAATGGAAGGTAATCTTACCAATCTTTTACGTCCAAATAGTTTAGAAGAATTTGTTGGACAAACTCATATTATAGGAAAAAGGAAAACTCTTTATAAATTGATAGAGAAAAAAGATGTACCCCATCTGTTTTTTTATGGAAGGCCTGGTAGTGGAAAAACTTCTTTAGCTAAAATCATTGCAAAACGTGTTGATTTTGATTTTTATTCACTCAATGCGACTAGTTTAAAAGTAGAAGAATTACGCTCTATTTTTAAAAGATATGATGGTGGGCTTTTAAAGCCACTTATTTTTATCGATGAAGTACATAGGCTTACCAAGACTCAGCAAGAGGTACTTTTGCCTATTATGGAGAACTATGAAGCGATTATTATAGGAGCTAGTACTGAAAACCCTTATTTTTCATTAACGAATGGGATACGATCACGTGGATTTCTCTTTGAGTTTCAACCATTAAATAAAGAGGAGCTTGAAAACCTTCTTCAAAGAGCTATTGATACTATTGATATAACTATAGAACAAGAAGCAAAAGAGTATCTTCTTACCACAAGTAATGGTGATGCTAGGGCTTTATTAAATCTTTTGGATTTCTCTTCAAAAGTTCATAAGCATCTTACTTTAGATATTTTAAAAGAGTTACGGCCAACGCCAATAGTTGATGGAGTAAGTTCTAGTGATTCCCATTATGATCTTGCATCAGCAATGATAAAATCGATTCGTGGAAGCAATGTAGATGCTGCTCTATATTATCTTACTCGTCTAATAGAAGCAGGGGAGAGTGTAGAGTTTATCACTAGACGTTTGGTGATACATTCTAGTGAAGATATAGGCAATGCAAACCCAAATGCCCTTAACCTTGCTACAAGTACCATGCTTAGCTGTATGAAGGTAGGCTATCCTGAAGCTAGAATTATGATGGCTCAATGTATTATTTACCTAGCATCTTGTCCTAAATCAAATAGCTCCTATACAGCTATAGCAAGAGCGCAACACTATATACAAAATGAGAAAGAACTCAAAATCCCTAAACATCTCCAAGATAGTGCTGTAGGATATAAGTATCCACATGATTACGGAGGATTTGTGGAGCAACAATATTTAGAAAAAGATCTCACTTTTTATGAAACAAAACAAATAGGATATGAAAAAACATTAAAAGAGTGGACTGAAAAGATCACTAAAAATTCTAAAGAGTTATAAAAGTAACTATGGTATAATTCTCTAATAATTTTTTAGGATTTTATATGCAACACCTTATTACAACCGCTGACTTTACAAATCAAGAGATATTAGACCTTTTTAAAGATGCCAAAAAATTTAATGACATCCAATCTCACAAGATATTAAATGGAAAACTTATCGTTACTCTATTTTTTGAAAACTCTACACGAACCAGAAGTAGTTTTGAAATAGCTGCTAAAAGACTTGGAGCAGAAGTGGTAAATCTAGAGGTTCAAACAAGTTCAACTAAAAAAGGGGAAACTGTACACGATACCGTTGCAAACCTAAGTGCTATGAAACCTGATGCTATTATTATAAGACATAGTGAGTGTGGACTACCTGAGAGTTTAAGAAACTTTGTAAAATGCCCAATACTCAATGCAGGTGATGGGAAAAATGCTCATCCCACTCAAGCCTTACTTGATCTTTTTACTATTATGGAACATTTTGATTATAAAATAGAGAAAAAAAATATAGCAATAGTAGGAGATATCTTAAACTCACGTGTAGCATCATCAAATCTTGAATTACTTCCAAGATTTGGACTTAACCCAATCCTTGTAGCTCCAAAAGAGTTTCATGTGGTTTCAGAGTTTAAAACAATCAAAAACCTAAAACGGGTAATTGATGATATAGATATTATTATGAGTTTACGTGTACAGCATGAACGTCATACTTTTACTTTCTCAGAAGAGGAATTTGAAGAGAAAAAAAACAAATATGCAAAAAAATACTGCATCACTAAAAAAATGGTAGGGAAACGTGATATCTTACTTCTTCACCCAGGTCCAGTCAATAGAAATATCGATATTAGTGATGAGATGTTAAATGATCCACGATCAAAAGTTTTAGAACAGGTAAAAAATGGTGTTGCAGTTCGTATGGCTTGTTTAAAGAAACTAATTTTAGATCAATAAAAAGTGTCTTTAAAAGAAGAACTTAATAAACTAGGGAAGATAAAAAAACCTTTCCTTTTTATTATAAACTACGATCTATCAAACTATGATATTATTCCATTAGATATATTACCTTATAATATACAGTATGAAATTGACACTCCTAAAAAGAAAAATAAGAAAACCTTTTTAGAAAAAACACCCATAGATTTTAATACCTATAAAAAAAGGTTCGATACTATTCAAAAGCAGATAAGAGAAGGAAATACTTATCTTATCAACCTTACAGCACCTACAAAAATAAAAAGTACGTTTGATTTACAAACTTTATACAACAATGCAAATGCACGATTTAAACTTTTTTATAAAGATCAATTTATCACCTTTTCTCCTGAGAGGTTTTGTAAAATAGAGGAGAATAAGATCTATACCTTTCCTATGAAAGGAACTATTGATGCGAATATTCCAAATGCAAAAGAGATTATTTTAAATGATCAAAAAGAGTTAACAGAGCATACTATGGTTGTAGATCTTCTTAGAAATGATCTTTCTATTGTAGCTAAAAAAGTACGAGTGGATAAATTTCGATACTGTGAAGAGATTGAAGCAGGGGAAAATAAACTTTTACAGATCAGTTCAAAGATCTCTGGAGAGCTTGGAGAGAACTGGCAAAATAGCTTAGGTGATATTATCACTTCTATCTTACCTGCAGGAAGCATTACAGGGGCTCCAAAGAAAAAAACTGTAGAGATATTAAAAGAAGTAGAAAAATACGATAGAGGGTACTTTACAGGCGTTTTTGGGGTATTTGATGGAGATTCATTAGATAGTGCGGTTATGATCCGTTTTATTGAAAAGGATAAAGAGGGGAATCTAATTTATAAAAGTGGTGGTGGACTTACTTGTGATAGCGATGTTAAAAAAGAGTATGAAGAGATGATTCAAAAGGTGTATCTTCCATGAGTCAGTTTTTCGAAACTATCTATTGCAAAGATGGAAAAGCTTTTTATTTAGAATATCATACTAAAAGGGTGTGGAATACTATTGGAAAAGATCTTCAACTTAATGAAAATATCACTCCACCTAACAATGGACTTTTTCGATGTAAAGTTATCTATAATAGAACTCATATAGAAGATGTCTCTTATTTTCTCTATAAAAAAAGAGAGATTAAAAAACTCAAAATTATCCAGTGTGATTCTATAGAATATACCTATAAATATTTAGACCGCAAACATATTGATACACTCTTTTCTCAAAAAAAAGAGTGTGATGAGATACTTATCATTAAAAATGGACTACTTACAGATACTTCTATTGCAAATATCTCTATTTTCAAAGATAATAGATGGTTAACACCTAAAACTCCTCTTTTAAAAGGAACTACAAGGGAGCGACTATTAGAGGAACAAAAGATACAAGAAGCTGATCTTAGTGTAAAAGATCTCCTCCATTGTAAAAAGATAGCCCTTAGTAATGCAATGATTGGATTTGATATCTTACAAAACTATAAGATAGTATTATAATCTAAACCCAA
>CBETOJ010000029.1:0-9997 GCA_965537725.1 uncultured Campylobacterales bacterium
AGTTTTCCTTTAAAAGTCTCAGTTGAATACTCTTTTACTTTTACATTTTCTCCAATAGAACATATAAAGTGGTGTAATGTTTTTAGTTTTCTCTCAATCCCAGGAGAGCTTACTTCAAGATTATATTTTCCAGAGATTGGATCTTCTACATCTAAAAGTGGTGAGATCATTCTACTTACATTGGCACAAGTATCAAGGTTTACTCCATCTTTCGAAGTAATATAAACCCGTAAAATATTTGTTTTATGCTCTTTTGTAAGTTGAATATCATAAAGATCAACTCCACACCCTTTTACTGCTAATGCTATTGATTCTTCTAGTTCTTGCTCTATCATAATTATTTCTTTTTCTCAATTTGCGCAAAAAGCTCATCTAGCCTTGCTTTTTTCTCCAACATATCATCGACAATAAACTCAAAATTTGGACATTTATACCAAGATGTTGCTCCAAGAATATATGATTTTATTGCTCCATTTGCTCTTCGAAGTGATTTATGAATAAGTTTGATTTCTCCATTATCAAAATCACTCCCATCAAAATACACCTTTGCATCATACTTTCCATTTTTGCAATCAACTTCAGTAATAGTAAGGCCATTAATAAGTCCATCATCTAAACTACCAAGAGCTTCAGGAATAAGTTCCATTAGCAATGATTCTGTACGTTGCAAATTTATAGATTTATCTTTCATTTTAGCCCTTTTTTAAAAAGCTCTAAAAGCTTTAGTGTGCGTGAGATTTTGCCAAAGGAGATGTGAAGATGTACTAAAGTACCTCGAACAGCTTCTTTGGTAAAAGATTATGTGCAATAAAGCTTTTAATCGATTGTTTGTTCTTCTTTATGCTCTATGAATGTTTCAATATAATCTCCAACTCTAATATCATTATAGTTTTCAAAAATAATACCACATTCAAATCCATTTGAAACCTCTTTAACATCATCTTTAAATCGTTTAAGAGATTTAATTGATCCAGTATATGTGACCACACCATCTCTAATGATACGTGCAAGTCCACCTCGGATAACTTTACCATCAGTTACTTTAGTACCAGCTACAGTTCCTACTTTTGGAACTACAAACGTTTCAAGAACTTCTGCTTGACCAGTGTTTTCTTCGATCACAACAGTACTCATCATACCTGAAAGTGTCGCTTTGATATCATCAATTAGATCATAGATAATACTATATGTTTTGATCTCAATTCCATCAGCTTTTGCTTTAGTTTTCACTGATCCAGTAGGTCTTACATTAAACCCTAAGATGATACAATCATCACTAGCTCCAGCTAAAGCAACATCAGCTTCAGTGATACCACCAACTCCGCTACTCACTATTTTCACTTTTACTTCATCATTTTTAATAGTTTCTAAAGATGCTTTAATCGCTTCTAAAGATCCACCTGCATCAGCTTTTAAAATAACTGGTAATGCTTTAATTTTTCCTTCAGCAATAAGTTCTGCCATCTCATCTAAGGATACTTTAGTAGATGCACTTAGCTCTTTTGCTCTTGCATGCTCAGCTCTTGTTGTTGCGATCTCTTTTGCTTTTGCAGCATTTTCTTGAGCAACAAGATGTGATCCAGTTGGTGGTACATCATTAAGTCCCACAACTTGACCTGTTCTACTAAGACCTAATTCTTTTACAGGTTTCCCTGCATCATCAAGAAGTGCTTTTACTCTACCAAAAGTAGTATCAGCGACAATATTATCACCAACTTTAAGCGTTCCGTTTTGAACAATAACAGTAGCAACTGCACCTCTTCCTTTTACTTGTGAAGACTCTATAACAGTAGCTTTTGCTAAAGCTTCAGGATCTGCTTCAAGCTCTAATATCTCAGATTGAAGTAAGATATTCTCTAAAAGTTCCTCAATCCCTTCTCCAGTGTGAGCAGAAACTGGGATAAATTCTGTATCTCCACCCCAATCAATTGGTGACATATCTTGTTCTGCCATACCAGCTTTTACCATATCAAGATTTGCTGCTTCTTTATCTATTTTATTTACTGCTACAATGATTGGTGCACCGCTTTCTTTTGCAGCTTTAATAGACTCAATAGTTTGAGGTTTTACTCCATCATCAGCAGCAACAACAATAATGATAATATCCGTAACACTAGCTCCTCTTCTTCTCATAGTACTAAAAGCTTCATGTCCCGGAGTATCTACAAAAGTGATATCATGCCCATTTTTTTGTACTGTATAAGCAGAAATATGTTGAGTGATTCCACCTGCTTCACCAGCTGCAACACGAGAACTTCTAATCTTATCAAGTAAAGATGTTTTACCATGATCAACATGTCCCATAATAGTAACTACAGGAGGTCGTGATACATATTTAGACGTATCAATCTCTTCATCATGATACTCTTCAACATAGTTTACATCTTCAAGTTCATCTTTTACAGTGATCTCTATTCCATACTCTTCACCAAGAATCTCTAACTCATCTGCTCCAAGGAAGTCATTTTTAGTCACCATCATACCAAGCATGAAAAGTTTACCAATCACATCACCTGTTGTTTTATTGATTTTCTCAGCAAACTCATATACCCTACACTCTTCAGGAATTGTTACTGCTGTGACCTCTTCTTCAACTGTTGCTTTTTTATATTTCTTTTTCTTTTTCCCTCTTTTTAATCCACGAGGTTGATTTCCAAAAGCACTTGGTTTAGTTGTTCGTATACTTTTTGGCTTTGGAGTTTCTTGTAAAAACTTTGAAGTTTCAGTCAATCCAAGATCAAGTAAAACAACCTCTTCACCCATAAGTGATTCATCTGATTCTTTAAAATCTTCTCCATCACTATGACCTTCAATTGCTAACTTTTTACCATGTTCATGTGCTTTAGCAGCTTGTTTTTTATGCTGTTTTCTTGACTTAGGTGTATAGTCTTCTTGAAGATCAGCGCTTGCTCCAAAAAGTTCACTCATAGAGGCCATTTTCTGCTTTTTCGATTGTGGTGCTTGTATTTTTGGTGGTGTAGTATCTACTTTTGGTTTTTTCTTTTTAACAATAGTTAAACCTCTTTTTTTCAATACCACTTTATCTGGTTTATCTGCATTATTAGAAGTTTTTGCAGCTTCTTTTTTCGGCTCCTCTTTTTTAGGTGCTTCAACTGTAGTTTCTTTTTTAGGAGTTACTATTTTAGGTTCAGGTTTTTTTTGTTCAACTGTTTTTTCTACTTTAGAAACAGTTTTAGAACTCTCTTTTTTGTCTTCTTTCACTTTTTTTGTTACTGCAGTATCTTTTTTTACTGGCTTTGGTGACTCTTTTTTAGCTTGTAGTTTATTCTCACCTGTCATAATATATTCTGCAATTTGTTCCGCTTGTTCAAAAGTTACAGTTGTCTGCGGGGATTTTAATACAATCCCTAAATCAGTAGCTTTTTTTATTACCTCTGCACTTGTAGAACCAGCTTCTTCAGCTACTTCAAACACTCTTACTTTATCATCCATTCCTTAGTATCTCCTCCAATTGACCTTTATAGTCATCTTTATTTTTACACTCTCTGTATAAAACTTTTTCCAGTTTATTATTGTTTTCTAAACATTCTTTGCAAAGATAAAAACTTCTTCCATTCCCTGTAAAAAGTATTAATTTTTTATCAATACATTGTAATCTTATTAATTCTATTTGAGATAATTTTGATCTACAACTTATACAAGTTCTTACTGGTTTTTTCGACATTTTAGCTAAACTGAACTTAATCTTTTACACTAACACCAATATTATCAAAGTCTGCAACTATTACTCTAAAGTGTGGGAAATGCTCCTCAAACTTCTTCACTAGCTTTGTAGCATCTCTTTCATATACCATATTAAAAAAGGTTGAACCACTCCCTGAGAGAGTGCTCATAAGAGCTCCATTTCGTAGAGCAACCTTTTGAACTGCAAACAATTCAGGCATCTGTTTCATTCTATAATATTGATGAAACCTATCTTTTGAAGCTTTTTTTAACATTCTCCAATCTTCACTCATAAATGCAGCTGTTAATAACGAACTATGAGAAATATTAAAAATCGCATCCTCTTTCGTGTACTTAAAAGGAAGTGTTTTTCTTGATTGATTTGTTGAAATTGGTCTATTTGGGATCACTACAACTGCTTTTAAACTTGATGGAATATTTTTTTTAATAAAAAACACTTCATTATCATTAATGGTAGCCACTGTAAATCCACCCATTACTGCTGGAGTAATATTATCAGGATGAGATTCGTAACTTAAAGCTAAATTTAAAAGCTTTTTATTTGGTAATTCTATTTTCTCAATGGCATATGCTGAAGCTATTGCACTAATAATTACTGCACTACTACTTCCTAACCCACGAGATAGAGGAATTGAGTTTGTAAACTCAAATCGAAACTGTTGCTTTGAATTTGAAAGGTTTTGATGAAAGTCATTAAAAGTAGAGATAAACATATTGTTATCTTTTAGTTTTGGATTATTTGCCCCTTCCCCTTTTAATGAAACACTATGAAACTTTGCAGGTTTGATCATCACTTCATTTCTAATATTAAGGGCTATTCCTAGAGTATCAAACCCTGGCCCTAAATTAGCACTTGTTGCTGGAACACTTATTGTCATTTATATCCTTCTATTTAAATTGCAGGAAGATTATAGTTTGGTAAAGAGTCTATTGAAAAAAACTCTTTATTTAAAACCTCAGGTAGTACAAAATCTTCTATTAAATTATCTTCATCTAAAAAGTCAATCTTTATTGTACCATCATGCTGTTTAAAAAAATACTTTTTCCCTAAAGCTTTAATTGGCGACTTATTATTAAAAGCAAATCCGTCTGCTGCAAATAGAGTAATATTTTGAACAATACAAAGAGTTTGTAAAAAGAGATATGCTACTTTAATAGCCATATAACTCCCTGGACCATTTACATAATAAATATTACCTAAAGTATATTCTTGTAAGATATTTTGAAAAGTGCTTGGAAGGATATCACTAGTTTTTCCTTCCATCTGATATACTCTAATTAACTTAGATTCTTGATAGATCCCGATCAATAGAGGAGAGCTAAGAGTAATTACTAAAACATCAACATTTTTCATTATGCTGTAGCGTATGCCTTTTGAAGTACTTGAACCTTCTCTTCAACTTCATCAAGATCTATAATTTCAAAGTTTTCTGGAGATTCTAATAGTTTTTTTGTCAAAAGATGATTTAAATGGTGGCTACCTGCATGGGCTTTATATTCACCAACCATGGTATACCCTAATAAAGACATATCCCCAATAGCATCCAAGATCTTATGTCTTACAAACTCGTCATTGTAACGTAAGCCCTCAGGATTTAAAACCTTTTGATCATCTAAAACTATTGCATTTTCCAAGCTTCCACCCTGGGCTAATCCTATACTTCTTAAGTATTGTACCTCATGTAAAAAACCAAAGGTCCTAGCACGACTAATATTCTCTTTATATTCATCAATAGAATAATCAAAATGAAAGCTCTGTTCCCCTATAACAGGATGATCAAAATTGATTGAGAAATCATAAATAATATGATTAGAGGGTTTAAGTTTTACAAACTTATTATCAATTTTCACTTCAATCTCTTTTTTAATGACTAAAGCTTTTTTACTTTTTTCTTGTTCTTTTATTCCCACCTCTTCTAAAAGCATACAAAATCCACTGCTACTTCCATCTAAGATAGGTACTTCATCATTATCTACCGTAATTCGAAGGTTATCAATTCCATAGGCATAAATTGCTGAAAGAAGATGTTCTATAGTTGAAACTACAACCCCATCTTTTCCTATCACTGTTGCCATTTTTGTATCAATAACATTTTCTGGAGTCAAAGGGATACTCACTGCTTCATCTGTTCTATAAAAAATAATCCCCATATTGTCATCCAAAGGTTCAAGTTTCATTTTAACAGGAACCCCTTTATGCAGACCTACTCCTACAACCTCTACTTCTTTTTTTATAGTTCTTTGTTTCATGAGCGCTCATCTATTTGTTTTTTTGCATCATTTAAAATATTTGTTATACGTGTTTTGATCCAAAAATTATCCATCCATTCTATAGGATTTACCTCTACCCCTTGTATCAATACCCCAAAGTGTAAGTGGTCACCAAAAACAGCACCAGTTGCCCCTGTTCTTGCTATTTTATTCCCTTTGCTTAGGGTTTGACCTAATTCAACATTTTGAGAACTTGTATGTGCATAAAGTGTTCCTAATCCCATTCCATGATCTACAATAATAGTATTTCCATATAATCCTAAATAGTTATTAAAAATAACTTCTCCATCATTTGAAACATAAACTGGAGCTTTTTTAACACTCGCCCAATCAATTCCTAAATGCCACGCTTCATTAATTTTTTCTCCATCAAGATAATAGTGTCTTCTCTCACCATATCCTGCAACTGTTTTAGACCCGCTTAGTCTTTTAAAAGATCTAATTGTTTTTACATCTTCTACACTTTGAGATTTCATAGAATCAAGCATCACTTTTTCAATTGTTGCAACATTTTTAGCTCTCAAATCCTGATTAGAAGCTATAAAAATATCTTTTACTGATGTAGGAATTGTTTCACCACTTTGTTCTAATACACTGACACTCACATTATTGATAAACTTTTCTGATAAAATAATATCATCAGTTTTTATCTTTTTACTTTGGATATAAAAAGGCACTTTTGTTATTGTGATATTTTGTGCTTTATCAGTAGCAACTAAATTGACCCTGTGAAACTCTTCAAAATCAATAGGCCAAGCCACTAATGCCATATAGTATCCTTTTTTATAAAAAGGAAGGAGTTCAAAACGTTTTTCATCATTAAAAGAGATATAAGCATCTTCAAGGTTTTCATCTTCAACCTTTACTACAACGGCTGCACTTCCACCTCTTTGAATATATCTTGAGTTTGACAATACATTTGGTTTTCTACTATCAATTATAAGGTCAACTTTTTTAAACCCTTCATTACCTTCTAAAAAGTTCCATTTACTATTATCAACAACCTCTATCACTAAAGATGTATCTTTTCCTTTATAGAAAATATCAAGTTTTGGAGGTGGTATTTCAAGAGTAACACTCTTTTGTACATCGTTAAATATATTTTCTAAAAGTAAAGTCTCTTTTTGTCCATCTCGAAAACTCACTTTGTAGTATTTAATACCACTTTCATCTTCAAGTTTTATTTGTATTGGTGTTTTTATATTCCAATAGATCTGGTTTTGTGCATATATGTGAGGTTTATTTTGTTCAAAAGCAGGAGAGAGATAAAGGAAACCTGCTCCACCTAATGAAAGTATTATGATCATTAAAAACAGTATCTTTAAAAAGTTATTATTTCTTTTTTTTAGTTGCAATTTTGTCCTTTTGTAACTAGATTTTTTGGGATAATACCATATTTATGGTTTAGATTTTATATAGTGTAACTCATTGTAGCCTTGTTTTCTCTTTTTATAGCTACTTAATGCAAATTTATTATGTATATCTAATAAATCTAAAGCCAAACAATCCTTCCCACCACGACCAATTCTTCCTAAATATTGTACCAATCTTCCATAATAAGATATGGGCGTTGCAAAGATAATGGTATCAAGATGAGGAAAATCAATCCCTTCTCCAAAATATGAGGTTGTAGCTAGTACTAAAGAGCTTTGTTCTATAAGTTTTAGATTTTTTTGCTGCTCCTCTTTATTTAAACTTCCATGAATTGTAATAAACTCTATATTTTCATATTTTAACAAAAGCTCAAGATTTTCAATGTGTTCTATTCTATCACTTAAAAGTAATATTTTTCTTTGTTTATACTCTTTTATAAGCTCTACAATTAAATTGTTTCTTTGTTCATTATTGGCTATTTGAGTAATAAGTTCACTAAAATTGTCCACATCACTTATAAACTCTGTTTCTATTATTTTATACTCTTTTTTCCCTGATCTTTTTTGTTTTTGCTCATAAGCGATCTGTCCAAGTTGTTGATATAAAAGAGGCTCCATCCCATCTTTTCTATTAGGAGTTGCACTAAGTCCTAAAATATATTTTCCACAAAATTGTTTAATTATCGATTCGAAAGTAAGTGCTGGGATATGATGACACTCATCAACTATCACAAAAGAATACTTTTTTATAGTCTCTGGAGTATTCTTTAAACTTTGCATTGTAGCTACATCAATTGCTCCTGTCAGTTTATTTTTACCCTTTCCCAAATACCCTATTTGTTGTTTCTCTATCTTAAAATATTCACTAAATCTCTCTATCCATTGATCTAAAAGGAGGTTTTTATTTACCATCACTAAAGTATTTACTCTTCTTAGCTCAATCATTTTAGCCCCAATCACTGTTTTTCCAAATCCTGGGGCTGCAACACAAATTGCAAAATCTTTTTTTGAAAGCTCAGTAATAACTTTTTCTTGTTCATCTCGTAAGATAAGCGTAAATTCTGGAGTCTCAATCGATTTAATAAAACGATTATCAGTATATGTGTAGTCTAAATTATGTCTTGATAAAAGCTCAATAACACTTCTCATTAAACCTCTTGGTAAAGTAAGTAGAGAGCCTTTTAGAGAAAAGCTTTGTATTTTATATGGAGTATTATAAATAGGTTTTCGTAGATGCTTTAAAGTTTCAATTTGCGGGTTATCAAAAGTAGCTAACTCTTTTAATTGATCAATGATATTTTTAGGAAGTTTTTCTGTATTGATATAGATCTTATCAGATAGCTCTATAAAGTTTTTTGCAAGTTTTTTTTGCTTATTTTCTAGACTTTTGATCTCTTTTTCAAGCTGTTCTTTTTGTTTATAAAGATCATTAAGCCTTTGTTCTATATCCATAGAATTTATTCATCATGCTGAATATATTTTTCATTTATTTGTAGTTTATTATATTGACTACTTAAAGTTGAGTTTCTCTTTTTCCCTTCCCCTTCAAAAACACCATTTTGTTCAATAACTAGTTCATTGTATTGAATCTTTCCAAGTACTTTTCCAAAACCTAAAATATTGATCTGTTCCACTTCAAAAAGTCCATCAGCCATACCATTTACGGTCAGAACCTTTGCTCGAATCTCTCCTAATACTTCCCCATTTTTTCCTATAGTTACATCTTGTGAAGCTACTAATATTCCCTCAAATCTTCCATCTATAAAAATAGATCCTTTTGTATCTATCATCCCTTTAAAGGTTGTACCTTTATTGATTACTGTTGTGCCAGTTTGTGATTTTGATTGCTTATCAGATTTACTAAAGATTCCCACTCTACTCTCCTTTGTTTTTCAAATACTTGTTTGTAGTTTTTCATATTCCATGTAATAAAATTCTCTGGATTTAGTAATCTACTTGCATATCGTACCTCGTAATGAAGATGAGGACCATTACTACGTCCACTATTTCCACTTCGTGCGATCTGTTGCCCTTTTTTTACCACATCACCAACTTTAACATCCGTAAAACGAAGATGTCCATACACAGTTTCAAATCCAAAGTTATGAGCAATTATAACTACTCTTCCAAAAGTCCCTTCATTTTTATCTTGTACATATCTTACAACTCCATCGGCTGTTGCATATACAGGCGTCCTTCTTTTAGCTCGAAGGTCTGTTCCTTTGTGATACTCTCTTTTTCTTGAAATAGGATGGATTCGCCAACCAAACTTTGAAGTTATAGTACACTCTTTTAAAGGACACTCGCTTGGAATAGTTTGCAACATATAAGATTTTTGTGCTGATGTTAATTTTGCTAACGTAGCTCTTTGAATAAGATTGATCTCATCTTCATTATTTATCCCAATGATATCTTCAATATCATCAAGCTTTTCGCCAAGCTCTTCAATCTTTGCTTTTTTTTCTTCAATCTCTTGGTTGTATTTATGATTTTCTTGTGTAAGTAACTCTCTATCATTACTAAGCTGATCCACTTCTTGTACAAGTTTAGTAATAACAAAAAAACTAAGACTCACTACTAATAAAGTGATCAGTAGTACCCACAGAAATATTTTTTTTATAACTTTATTGATATTATAAGATTTAGAT
>CBETOJ010000030.1:0-9786 GCA_965537725.1 uncultured Campylobacterales bacterium
AATGGCTAAATTGAAAAATTAGCTACTTTCTGATGTTTGAATTTGCAAACGGCTCGGTACATTAAAAATAGAAACTACAACACAAGAGTTTGGAAGTGAAAAGTTTGGTGGTGATTTTTTTCAAAAGGCTGTAGCAGCTGATATGGATGGTGATGGTTATGCAAGTTTAATAGTGGCAACTTGTAATCAATCTACAAATGACACTCATTTTTATGAGATAGGTTCACGAAAAAATAATTATGAAGTCGAATTGATCTTTCAAGTTTCACAGAAAATAGATTGTGCCAATATCTCTGATATGGTTGCAGGTGATTTTGATGGAGATGGGAAAGATGAACTAGCAGTGGGATCGAATTTTGGAGTTCATATTTTTGATGATAGTGAAAATAGTTATGCTTTTATGACTAAACATGTGGAACAAACTGGCTATTCAACTAGTAATGTTTATCGATTAGCTGCTAAAAATATTGTGGGAAAAAGTTATGATGATCTTGGTGTTGTGGTTTATAATTCAAGTGAAAATAGTAAGTTTAGAACAAAAGCGTATCTATTTGAGATGAATGGGATGGAATATAAACCAAGTGGTGAGATTGTAAGGGATTATAGATTTTTTACTTTTAATATACATAATCTTGATTTTACTACTCCTGCTGATATTTTTATGGATGATATTGAAAATATCGGAAGATCAAAAATGTATGTGATTCAATTAAGTAGTGAAGAGGAAAGTCAAAAATATGATGTGGATGAATGGAAAGAGAGACATGATAAAGATGGTATAGGGTTTGAATCAGATAATCACTGGTGCACATATAGAGGATATTATAAAAACTATGTGGACCTTTGGAGTGTTGATAGCTCACCTACAAATCCTGATGCATATAATATAGAAGCTTTAAATAAAGTAGGACAAGTCGCTATTGTAAATCGTATAAGTAAGAGTTTTGAAAAAGGTGTTGGAGCTTGTAAAGATTCTGATGAAATATATTTAACGCAAGCAAATATTGGATATTCAGATCAAGATGCTTATGGGCATATATTTAGTATTACAAAAAGTATAGATGCAGTAAGCTACAGATCAACTTTAGATGATGTTTTTAAATTTAAGTTAAATGGGATACCTTTATCTTATAGTAATTTTCAGCTTGGTGGAGATTTTGAAGTAAGTAGTTTATATTCAAATAGCTATTATAGTGCAAATTCAGCAGATAGTGTAAAGCCCACGTTAAAAGACAATAATTATTCATATGAAGATATTTCCTCTTCAAACTATAATTATATAAATAGTTTTATCGAAGATATTGATAATGATAGCTACTTTACTCATAATAGTGATATAGCTATCCCTTATCATCATCATGGAAATAGAGGATCTTCTAAAATAGGGAGCTTGTATAGCCTTGGTGGAGGAGAATATCAAATAAAATATGGAGCATATTCTTATCCAAATGATTCACTTATTATGAGATATGTAAGACATAATGTTTTATATACGGATCCACAGGTATTATTATATCTTAGTGCACCACCAGTAAAAGCTGGTCAAAAATCTACATTTACATACTCAACTGGAAGCTGTGATGAGGAGAGTGAAAAAGATAGTAAATCAAATGGATTTACGAGTGGATTTAGTATGTTATTTGGTATGGATGTTGATATCCCTTTAGTCAATCAAGATGATGTATTAGGAGGCTTTAGTACTAAATATAAATGGTCGCGTGATAGAACAAACTTTAGTTCTAGTAGTAAGTGTATTAATACTGATTATACTTCAAGTAGTGACTATACTGATGATACATCTTTACACGCAAATGATCTTGTAAAAATTAGATCAGAAGTGATAGATTCATATGTCTATGAAATTGTAGATGATCTGAATAATCCTGACAATATTGGAAAAGAGATGACTGTCAATGATACCAGAGAAGAGAAACTAGGAACAACATCATATTATACTATATGGAAAACAGTGGATGATTATTATGATATTTTAGAAGCAAATAATAAAGAGCCATATGTGGATTTCCGTTCTTTAATAACACATAATGCTGGAGAGATTAATAGCTATATGAGTTATAGCGATTATGAAGCAACTATCAGTAATAGAGAAAACAGAACAGTTGATGGATATAAATATAATGATTTTTTTGCAACAAATGATTATCAGGTACAACAAAATGATCTTAGTGATGTCACAGCAGTAGGATATAGTATCACAAATAAAAATGGTGATTCTGTAACAGATGGCTCATCATATAGTTTTGCTTTTAAAACAAAAATTAAAGCAGCTGGTGGTTTTATTATACAAGTAGCAAGTGAAGGGGTTTTAGAACTTGGATGGACAACTTCAAGTAAAGTAACTTACAGCTCTTCCCATTCTGATAAGGCATCTTATAAGTTTAAAGCTTCAGGAGCTACAACACAAGAAGATACAAGTGGAGTGTATAAATACGGGGCTTTTACATACTCTTTAGTAAAATCTGCAGATGAAGAGGATAAAGGTCATGCTGTTCAAGTGATTGATTTTTATGTGACAGATTATTGATTTGTAGTGTATGAAGACAAAATATATTTTGGTGAAGTACTTTAATGCCTTTTTTACAGGACTTAGTGAAACCCTTTAGCACGCTTTTTCTAAACTTTTAGTGATACAAGTTTAAAATACAGCATATTCAAAGTGTTTTAGTATATTTCTATCTTTTGTTAAAAGTTTAGAATCTCTTACTAAACAGTTTGCTACTATGATTCTATCAAAGGCATCTCTTGTCCACTTAATATCTTGTGCTTTTTTGATAATAGTATGAAAATCTATTGTATCAACTTGTAGGTCAATCATATTAGAGAGATCATCTAAGATATTTTTTGGATCATCAGTGATTCTTTTTATCTCATATTGCTCAATAAGACTATTATTGAGCTTGATATCGGCTGGAGTAATCTCTCCATTGATTAAAACTCTATTACTTCGTAATTTTTTCAAGTTACCTCCAATTTGTGATTTAATCTTGGAATAGTAATTGAGCTGAGTTACTTATTAGTTACAACTTGTAATGATAACTTAGGGGTTTTGTAAGGAAAAAAGAAAGAGAATAGGTAATAATAAATCTCTATTATTACCTATTAAATTATATGTTAAAACTATACACCAGCAGCTAAAATCTTATCTCTAAACTCATTTCTAACTGTAACAAACCAAGTTGGCTCTTCTGGATACCACCAAAGGTTTTTGATTGCATCACCTGGGTATGCAGCTTCAAAGTTTGCTTTTGATTGAGCTGATAGGTACTGTGAAGCGTTTGCAGCACATGAGTTGTATCCCGAAGCATTTGCGTGCATTGCACCAGATTTTCCACCATTGTAGTACCAGTTGATCCACGCATATGCTGCATCTACATTTTTAGCACCTTTTGGTATTGCCATACCATCCATCCAAGTGATTGCTCCTTCTTTAGGAGCCATAAATTTGATCTTCCCATTTGATTCACTCATCATTCTCATAGCTGGACCATCCCAAGTTTGACCAATAGTACAACCATTTTGCATAAAGGCATTTGTAGTCTCTTGGGCATTTGACCAAAATTGTCTTATGTTTTTCTTTTTATCAATGATAAAATCAGTGATTTGAGAGTAGATCTCTCTCATTTTTGCTTCATCTTTATATGTATCTAACATTCTATTTGATTTTACTTTCCCGATTCTATCAAGATATAATCCAGCTCCAATTAAGCTTGAATGTGCTCTTACTGCTACTTTTGAATCAAGATTATCTCCCCAGATATCTCCATAAGAGATCTCATTTGGTTTTGCAGATGGGAATTTTTCACTATTTACAGTGATCGCTTCAGTTCCCCAGTTAAAAGGTACGATGTGTCTTTTTCCTCTAAATTCACCACCAAATGTAGCTGATGATTCCCACATAGAAGGCTCACACCCTTTTACATTGAGTTTTTTAAGATCAAGTGGTTGTAATAATCTATGTTTGTACCATTGTTTTCCATATGTTACTGAAGGCATTACAATATCAAAACCAGTTCCATTTGAAGCTCTTAATTTATTTAAAACTTCATCATTTGATCCATATGTTGTAAGATTTACTTTGATTCCTGTTTGTGCTTCAAAATCTTTGATCATATCTTCAGAGATATAATCACTCCAAGAATAAAGATTAAGTTCTTTATTTGAAGCTTGTACATTTGAAACCATTACTGGAGCTAATACTACAGCTCCTCCTAGACCTAAACCATTTTTAATAAAACTTCGTCTATTCATTGTATTTATCCCTTATTTTTGAATTGGTAAAATTTTAGGAGTTGATGGTTACAAGATAGTTACATTAGATGTAACCAAATCGTAATCAAGAAGTCGTACTTTTCCATAATAAAACTTTTATACAAGGTATCAAAATGGGTGTTCAGATTAAAGATATATCGATGCAGTTTGGAGACTTTACTGCTTTAAAATGTATTAATTTAGATATAAAACAAGGAGAGTTTTTCTCTATCCTTGGACCATCAGGGTGTGGAAAAACTACGCTCTTAAAGATCATTTCAGGATTTTTAGAACAAACAGATGGAGATGTAACTATTGCGGGTACGAATATGAAAGGGGTTAGTGCAAATAAAAGACCAACTTCACTGGTATTTCAAAACCTAGCACTTTTTCCTGATATGAGTGTGGCTGAGAATATTGCTTTTGGACTCAGTGTAAAAAAGGTATCAAAACAGAAGATCAAAGAAAAAGTAAAGGAGCTTTTAAAAATGGTCTCTTTAGAAGAGTATGAAGATGCAAGTATCAATGATCTCTCTGGTGGACAAAAACAGCGAGTTGCCATCGCTAGAGCTTTAGCTGTTGAGCCACAAGTTCTTCTTTTAGATGAGCCTTTATCCGCTCTTGATCTAAAACTTCGACAACATATGAGAAAAGAGCTTCGATCTTTACAAAAGCTTACAGGAATCACTTTTATCTATATCACCCATGACCAGGGGGAAGCTTTATCTATGTCTGATCAAATAGCGGTGATGTCAAAAGGGGAAGTAGAGCAGGTATCCTCTCCAAAGGATTTATATGATAATCCAAAGACACCTTTTGTTGCTTCTTTTGTAGGGGAAAACAATCAGTTTGTTGCAAAGGTTATCGAGATAAATAATGAGTATATGCTAGCAGATACTTTATATGGGACGATCAAAGTAGCAAAAAACACTGATGTATCAGTGGGAGAAGAGGTAAAGGTTTTTATTCGACCAGAGAGATTTTCTTTTACTGATATTGGATATAAGTCAAATAGGCAAAGGGATAATTTTTTTACCTTAAAGCTTCAAACAAGCTCTTTTGAGGGCTCTATGATAAATATCTATTTACAAAGAGATCCAAACGATTCTATACAAGAAGAGATCATCATCCATAAAAAAAACAATGAGCAGGTGATATCAAAACTTCAAGATGAAATCACGGTTTATTTTGATATACATGATGCGATCGTTTTAAAAGGGTAGATATGAAGAATCTTTTTAAAAGATATGGAAAAGGGATAGGAGCATATGTACTTTTTTGTGTATTTATGTGGTTGAGTATCTTTATTATCTTTCCACAAGTTTTGATGGTAGAATACTCTTTTTGGAAATATGATGAAACCAAACAGCAACAGCTTTGGGAAAAAGCAGATAGTTTAGATGAAAAAAGATATCAGCTGGAATTAAAACAAAAAGATAATCCAGATGACACACAGCTCCAAAAACAAATAGATGATTTAACTCTACAAATTGAAAAGATAGATGAAGAATCAAAAGAGCCTGAAAAAGTATATACTACAGAAAACTATGAATATCTTGCTAATAATACTCTTCATAGAAGTGTTTTTTTTAAAACTATTTGGTCTAGTATATTAGTTACAGTACTTGCTTTAATAGTTTGTTACCCAATAGCCTATTATCTAGCTCAAAGTGCTTCTAAAAAAAGCAAAATATTTCTTTTTATAGGGCTTATTATCCCTTATTGGGTAGATGAGCTTTTACGAACCTTTGCATGGTTTATGATCCTTTCATATAATGGGATCATCAACACTACATTAATTTCTTTAGGGATCATTGATCAGCCAATAGAGTTTTTTCAAAATAATTCAGCAGCACTTATAGGGATGGTATACGCGTATATCTTATTTATGCTGTTTCCTATTTATAATACTTTAGAAACGCTAGATAAAAATCAGATCTTAGCTGCAAGAGATCTTGGGGCTTCTTGGATCACTATCCATAGACGTATCATTATCCCATATGCAAAACCAGGGATCGCTACAGGGCTTATTTTTGTATTTATGCTAACAGCTGGAACCTATGCAGTTCCTACAATACTTGGTGGGACTAGTGGAGTATGGTTCACTCAAGTAATTTATAGTTGGTTTTTTGATGGTGGAAATTGGAATCAAGGTTCAGCGTATGGATTGGTGCTGTTAGTGTTGTGTATCTTATTTATTATGTTGATGCTCAAAGTGTTTAAAGTAAAACTACAGGATATGGCAAAATGAAAACACTAACTACTAATCAAATACTGAATATTGCAGTAAAGTTTTATTTTTCAATATTTTTCATCTATCTTTTTTTACCACTTATTGTAGTCTCTTTAGGAGCTTTTAATGAGAGTAGTATCCCTACAGTCTATCCTTG
The DNA here is from genome assembly GCA_965537725.1 of uncultured Campylobacterales bacterium. GTDB lineage: Bacteria > Campylobacterota > Campylobacteria > Campylobacterales > Arcobacteraceae > JAIOSF01. The sequence continues at coordinate 6,660 of CBETOJ010000030.1, forward strand.
GAAAGGGTTTACATTTGAATGGGTAGTAGAGTTTTTTAAAAGCAAGCCATTGATGGAGTCTATTTGGAACTCTTTGCTTATAGGAATTGGTGTGGTACTTTTAGCTGTACCAATGGGCTTAGCAGGGGCTTTATTTTTACTCTCTTTAAGAGATAAATCGAGAGATATTTTTTATGCTATCTTGGTATCACCCATATTAACGCCAGGAGTTATTATAGGGATCTCAACACTTGTGATGTGGAATGCAGTTTTTGAAATCTCTGGAGGACTTTTTTTAACTGCAATTGGACAAAGTACTTTTATCGCTTCTATGGCGATGCTTTTATTTATGTCACGACTTCAAAAATTTGATAAAAATCTAGAACTAGCAGCCCTAGATCTTGGAGCTACCCCATGGCAGCTTTTTTATAAGATCACTTTGCCATTTTTAAAGCCTGCTATTTTTTCATCCATAGCTCTTGCCTTTTTACAATCGATCCAAAACTATAATACGACACTTTTTTTAATTGGGACTAAAAGTACTATTACGATCCAAATAGGAAGTATGGTAAAGCTAGGACTGACTCCTGTATTGAATGTACTGGCATTTATAGTGATCGTGTTTACTGTAGTATTATCAGTATTGTATGTATTAAAAAAGAAAAAAGAGAGATAAAATGAATATATATCCAAAAGTAGTAGAGTGTAATAAAAAAACTACTTATACAATAGAGTTAAAATCAACTGATCATATTGAATCAGTTTTTGTACTATCCAAAAATGATTATTTTCATAAAGATGAAGTGGAGTTTTTAGTAGAGGGGTATAAAGTAAAGTTTGAATATTCTATGGGAATTCTTGGAGAGTTTTTTATAAAAGTAAACTATAGCTATAAAGAATCAAAACTATTTGATCTTTTTTGTGTAGATAAAGAGCTATCAAAGCTATACCCTTTTAAAGGGGATCTTCATATGCATACAATCTATTCAGATGGAAAAAGAACACCACTTACTATGACTTTAGCATGTTTAGAAGAGGGGATGGATTTTATCTCTATTACAGATCATGATAATTATCAAGGTTCCCTTGAAGCGATTGACAAAGTAAAAGAGCTTGAGATAGATATCAAAGTGTTTGCTGGTGAAGAGATAAGTGTAGGAAAAGGGGATACTGAGATATCAAAAGGAAATGGTCACATGCTTAGTATTAATGCAGATCATTCTATTGATGATCTTCGATCAAATGATACAGAGTATGAAAAAGAGTTAGAAGAGATTGCTAAATCTTTAAAAGATCTTGATAGGAGTATCGATCCATTGCATTACGCAAGAAATGTATGGGCTATACAAAAAGTAAAAGAGGCAAATGGTCTTGTAGTGGTATGTCATCCAAACTGGATCTATTATGATCACAAATATCATCTTCATCAAGCTTTATATAAACAAATGCTCTTAGATGGAGAGATAGATGGGGTAGAAGTGTATGGGGATATAGATGGGATAGAGGCATGTAATGATCTAGCTATATTAGAATATATAGAGTCTGGAAAGTTACAATTTGCTCCAATAGGAAATAGTGATGCCCATGATAGTGATCATGGGATAGGAGATAGATTTACAATAGTGTTTGCAAGTTCAAATGAACTAGTAGATATTTTTAGTGCGCTTAAAAATGGCTCATGTGTTGCAGTAAAAAAACAGTCAAATGATCATTTTAATTTTATAGGAAAAAGTGGATTGTCTCATTATGCTAACTTTTTATTAAAAGAGTATTATCCTAAGCATAAAGAGTATAGAAATCAATTGGCAAAACTCTATTATGATCAGTTATTAAATAGAATTGATCTCACTTCAAAAATACAAAGTGTGCAAAAAAAGCTACAAAACTTAGATCAGCTATTTTTTGATAATGCAAGAGCTAGTTCTTGAAGGTTTGTATACTCGAATGCATCAAGTTTCATAGTATTATATGATTGGTCTTTTGTAGTTTGGATATGGATAGGGATAAGGCCTGCATCTATTGCTCCTTTTATATCAGTTTCATAGGTGTCTCCTACCATTGCTATTTTTTCTTTTGTGATTCCTAATTTATTTATGGCGTATTCAAAAGCAAAAGAGGAGGGCTTTCCTATGATGAATGGCTCCTCTTTTAGATGTGGTCGAAAGATCTCTATCATCACTCCACATTCAAAATTATATCCATCAGTTGTAGGAGCATAATAATCTGGATTGGTAAAGATCACTTTTTTCCCTTTTTGGATCATTTGACGCATAGAGGAGAGATCTGCTATAGATATATTTGGCTCCATCCCTATGATGATCACATCGACAAGTTCATCATTTACTCCCACTTTGTAGTTTTGATAGAGGGTGCTTTTTAGGGAGTTTGATCCAAAAACTTTAATATTACTATTTGGATAGTGTTGGAGTAGATATTCTTTGGTTAAAACAGCAGGGGTAATAATATTATTGGCTTCAATAAAAACTCCCATTTGAAGAAGTAAGCTTTGAAGCTCTGCAGGTGTTTTTGTAGTAAGATTTGATAAAAAAACAAAAGGTTTTGCTTGTTTTGTTATTGTGGTGATAAACTCTTTTGCTCCATCAAGTGGAATAAAGTTTTTAAAAAATACACCATCTAAGTCTAAGATAAAAGCAGAAATCTCCTTTAACATAAAAAAGAACCATCCTTAAAAATAATCTGAAATTATATAAAAGTATGATTACTATTTGGTTACAGAAGTTGTCACATTATTGATTATCATCGTGTGTTAAGTATTTTTGTAAATATTTCACATAAAAATCATAATATGGAGTAAGAGACTCTTCATGGTCTCTTTTAACAGTTGGAGCAATTTTTTTGCAATCTTCAAGTATATCTTTTCCATTTGGATTGATCATATAATCAAGCATGCACAGAGTATGGAGATCTTTACTTGTGTGGATATAGTAGTTGATCTCATTGATATATTTTGATTCTTGTTCAATTTTATACGTTAAAAAGTGTATCCCTCCATATAAAGAGAGTAAACTTAATAAAAAAATCGAAAAAGTTATTTTTAAAAGTTTTATCATGCTTTTCCAAATAGATAATGAATTCATAAGAGTTATTATACAAAATTAAAAAAAAACTTTCCTAAAAGGAAAAAATT
>CBETOJ010000031.1:0-9775 GCA_965537725.1 uncultured Campylobacterales bacterium
TTCATAGATTATCCTCTTTATATTGTTCTGAGAAATCATTGAGTAAAATATCCACATACTCTAAAACTTTCTCTTTTATCTCATGTTCACTTCTATTAGTATAGGTCATCTGATATCTTTTTTCAAAAGTGATCCCATATACCTCTTTTTCATCATCCAATCTTTTTACCTCTTCACCAAGTACAAGATCAATATTTAACACTGGTTTTCCATCAAGTACTGTTTCATACAATATAAACGCCAAAGTTCTATGGGAATATCCAGAAGTATCTATCTTCAACTCATCAGTATAATATTTCATCTCAGCTAAGATCTCTTTTTTAATAGTCATTGGAAGCTGAGAAGCATAATTTTCAACCACTAAATAAGCCTTTGGCATTTTTGTTAATAAAAACATCGTACTAGCATTTGCCGATAATCCAACTATAACAAAACATAAAAAAATAACTCTTTGTACTCTTTTCAAATCCTATCCTTTTTTAATATTAGACTCAATTATATCACAAATATCTTTGGTAAAATGAAGAAAAAAATAATGATCCTCATCATATGAATAAAACTCACTATTTTTTATAAACTGATGAATCATCTTTCCTGATTCCAATGAAGTAGCAGTATCTTTTTCACCCCAAAAAATAAGTGCATCTTTATAATACCCTTTAAAATACTCAGTAAAATCCTCATCAACCACATTTTTAAAAGTACCATACATATTTGAATCCATATTCTCCACATCTTTACTGCGAAAGAGTCTATTTAACTTTGATAATCCAAGGAGTCTTAAAAACTTCGCAAGCTTTATCTTCAATCGTACCTTTAAAGACTTCTTTTCTAAGATCCCTGCACTACTAAGTAAGATCAATATTTTTGGCATCAAAGTAGTGGCTACCTTTCCACCAAAGGAATGCCCCACGATAATCACTTCATTAGGATTTAACTGTATCTTTTCTAAAAATATCTTCATAATATTTGCATAATCTATTGTAGTTAGTACATAGTTATTATCACTTTTTCCAAACCCTGGCATATCAATGTAGAGATGATTAATCGATGGTAAATAGTTTCCAAAAGCCTGCTTCATGATATTTTTATTTGATCCCCAACCATGTAAAAATACTATCCACTGATCGCTTTTATTATTGACTATTTCATAGTTTATGTTAAAAAATTTTCCATAATAATCTATTTGTTTGACTGCCATACTACCCCTTTTAGATCCAAATAAAAAGTTGTCCCTTCATCTTTTTGTGAATCAATCTTAATATCTATCTTATATTTATCACAATACTTTTTTACAATATTCAGCCCAAGACCTATCCCTTTATGGGAGCTATCCTCTTGAAAGTATTTATCAAAGATATGAAAAAGATGTTTTGTATCTATCCCTATTCCTGTATCGCTTATTGAAAAAATATTATTTTCTAGATTTAATATTATCTTTCCTTTTGGATCATTATACTTTATAGCATTTGAAAGAAGGTTATCAATTACTTTTTGCATCCCATTTCTATCACAATCTATCATAAAACTATCTACATTATTCAAAATAGTGATATCTTTAGAAACGGTTTCAAACTTTTTACAGCTAATATCCACTATCTCTTTTAGATCAAACTCTTCACTATGAACTGTTTCTATTTGCTCTTTTAAAGAGTATTCCATATGATTATACAGCTCAAAAAGGTTTTCACATGCTTTTTCTATACGTTTTAATCTCTGTGTTGCTTTTTCATCTTTATCAAGCCCTTTTTTAAGCATCTTTACATTCATCTCTATAGTTGCTACTGGGGTATTAAGCTCATGAAGAGTCTCTTTTATAAGAGAATCTATCTCTTTCTCGTTTTTAAAAAGATTCACAAAAAGCTTTTTAGTGACAAAATAATACACACTTATCCCAAAAAAAAGTAGTACAAAGGTAATTGGATAAAAAGTTTCTTGATTAAATTCAAAGATAGAGATTAGCATACTAAAAAGTACAAGGGTGATTAAAAGAGTAAAGCCTACAGCAATAATATTGGAGATAAGAAAATCTTTTTGTCTAGTACTCAATCTTATAACCAATATTTTTAATATTACTTATCTTAAAAGATGTATTTTCAAAAAGCTTTTTAATATGATTTACATACACACGGATAGAGCCTTCACTATACTCTTCACTTGTACTCCACAATCTATGGATGATCATATCTTTGGTGACAACTGAGTGATTATTTTGCACAAAAAGCTCTAATAGATCGATCACTTTAAGTCCTAGTTTTTGATCAATTGACTTTTTTTGAATACTCTTTGTTTCAAAGTTTATCTCCACATCACCAATACTAAGAGAAGAGTGTTTTTTGATCCTTTTTATAATAGAGTTTATTCGTAAGATCAACTCTTCCATATCAAAAGGTTTGGTAAGAAAATCATCTGCCCCTTTTAAAAAGCCCTCTTTTAAAGTCTCTTTATCTTTGTAAGAGGTAAGATAAATTGCTGGAGTATTATCTCCACTTGATCTTACCTCCTCTAATACTTCTAGTCCATTGATATTAGGCACATTTATATCAAGAAGATATAAGTCATAACGCGACTCATATACTTTATTGAAAAACTCTTTTCCATCTGATATATGTTCTATCTGAAATGAACCAAACTCTTCTAGATAATCTATAAGAGTAAAGGCAAAAAGTTCATCATCTTCTAAAAGTAAAACCTTAACCAAAACACTAATCCATTATTTGACTAAACTCACCAATATTTTGACGTATAGCATCATAGACGATGATAGAAACACTATTGGCAATATTCAAACTTCTTGCATTGTTAGTCATAGGGATATTTATACATGATTCCTGATTATTCTCTAATAATTCTTGTGGAAGACCTGCATCTTCTCGCCCAAAATAGAAATAATCATTTTTTAAAAACTGCTGTTCAAAGTAGAGTTTTTTTGTTTTTGTAGTAGCAAAAAAATGCCTATCTGTTTTTGGATTTTTCTCCCAAAACTCTTCAATATTTTCATACTCATACACTTCTAGATCAAACCAATAATCAAGTCCAGCTCGACGAACTTCTTTCTCTGTAATCTCCCCAAAACCATATGGTTTGATAAGATGAAGTTTTGATTTTGTTGCATAGGCAAGACGCCCAATTGTTCCTACATTTCCTGGGATTCTTGGTTCAAGTAAAACAATATTAAACATTACAAAATAACCGTCTTATTCCCATAAACAAACACACGATCTTTAAGTACAAGATCAAGAGCATTTGAAAGAACTACTTTTTCCACATTTCTTCCAGCGTCTCTCATATCTTCCCATGAATAGTTATGATCCACTCTTACTACATCTTGAGCAATAATTGGCCCCTCATCAAGATCATCTGTTACCCAGTGACTTGTAGCTCCTATGATCTTTACTCCACGTTTGTGAGCTTGTTTGTAAGGGTTTGCTCCAATAAATGCAGGTAAAAACGAATGGTGGATATTAAGTACTTGTTGAGGAAAGGTTTGTACAAAGTTTGGAGTTAAGATTCTCATATATTTCGCTAATACAATATACTCATAGCTATACTTTTTAATAGCCTCTATGATCAGATTTTCATGAGCATCTCTTTCTAAATTTTCGTGACTTACATATTCAAAAGGGAGATTAAACTTTTCAACTAAACCTTTTAAACTCTCATGGTTTGAAATAACAGCAGTGATATTTGCATCAAGCTCCCCTGCTTCGTGTTTGATAAGAAGATCACCCAAACAGTGCATCTCTTTTGTAGCTAAGATTACGATATCTTTTTTACTATTATCAGCAAACTTGATTATAGAATCTGATGGTAACTCTTTTTTAAGTTCAGCTCTTAAGTTTTCTTGATCAAACTCACCCGTTACAACTGTACGCATAAAAAATACATTGGTCTCATTATCAACAAACTCAGCATTGCTAATGATATTTAAACCACTTTCAAATAAAACTTTTGAGATCTTATATACTAATCCTGTAGTGTCTTTTGTCTCAATTAAAATTCTGTATTCTGTCATTTTATTATCCTATTTTAAAAATATGGATAATAGCATAATTTGAGTTTAAAGAATATTATAGATACTTATTCGTACACTACTGCTGTAACTCCTGTAGCCGTATCTATATTTATTTGCGTATGTACATTACTTACTGGTTTTACATGAGCATCTCGTCCATATATAAAACTTTGCTCATCCACTATTACTTTAATACACTTTATTAAGAGTTAAAGCTCTTTGTGCTGAAGAATAAAGAAGATTTTTTCAAATTTTATCCTTTCTATGTCTTAATTAACGGCCTGCAACAAAATAACTAAATTACAATTTGGTTGCAAAGGATAATAATTGATTATGCCAAAATTTAAATTTTGGTATGCTTGATATCAAATTGTAATCATAAGTTGTATTTAAGAAAAAATGTGACATATAAAATTTGGCACTTGTAGCCAAACTGTAACTCTTCTTGTATAACATTAGTGTCACAAAATCATATAAAAAGGAAAGAAAATGCTTAAAAAACATTGGTTAAATTTGGCAGTAGCTGGTACTATTGCTTCTATCGCGTTTACAGGATGTAACTCTTCTTCAGATGATAATTTTGAACTTTCGATTATCCATATGAATGATATTCATTCTCATGTAGTAAGTGAAGATATGGGGTTAGAATTTAATGGTACAGAAGTAGATGTACAAATTGGTGGTTACCCAAGAGCTGTGACTAAAATCAAATCTTTACAATCAGCAAAAGAAAATACATTAACTTTAAATGCAGGAGATACATTTCAAGGAACACTTTACTACTCATTTTTTCAAGGTGAGGCAGATAGTGATATGATGAATATGATCAACTGGGATGCAATGTCTTTAGGAAATCATGAGTTTGATGATGGTGATGAGCATTTAGCAAACTATCTATCAAGTCTTACAACACTGAGCAATGAAACAATTTTAGCTGCAAATATTGAAGCACCTGAGGGAAATCCTTTAGAAAACATGTGGAGCCCATATACGATCAAAGAGTATGCTGATGGAGAAAAAGTTGGTATCATAGGTATAGATATCGTTGGAAAAACAAAATACTCTTCAAATCCAAGTGATGAGATCGTATTTAGTGATGAAGTAGAAACTGCACAAAAATATATTGATGAATTAACTGCACAAGGAGTAGATAAAATCGTACTTCTTACACATGTTGGTTTAGATAATGATAAAAGCTACGCCACACAATTAAGTGGTGTTGATGTAATCATCGGTGGAGATTCACACTCACTTATGGGGGATTTTAGTAATGTAGGGCTTACAAGTCATGATTCAAGTTATCCATTTCAAACAACTGATAAAGATGGAAATAAAGTATGTATTGGTCATGCTTGGGAATACGCACATGCAATTGGAAATATGAATGTTTCATTTTCTGAAGATGGTGTAGTACAAAGCTGTACTGGAAATACTATTGCTTTACTTGGAGATACATTTATGGTAGATGATGCAGAGGTTGATGCTGCAACAAAAACTACAGTTGAAAATGTTATCAATACAAGTGCAAACCTTGAAATCGTAGCAGAAGATAGTGCTGCACTTACTGCTGTTCAAACATATGTAGATCAAGTTGATTCTAAAAAAGCTGAAGTAATTGGAGCTGCAACTGAGAGACTTGGACATAATAGAATTCCAGGAGATGTGAAAGATGGTGTTGCTGCACTTCCATTAGGATCAGACATCGCTCCTGTTGTATCTAAAGCATTTTATTCTTTAAGTAATAGAGCTAATGCTTGTATCCAAAATGCAGGTGGAGTAAGAGTTGCTATTGAAACTGGTGATGTAACTTATGGTGATGCTTACACACTTTTACCTTTTGCAAATACCTTATATGAACTTGATATGTATGGAAGCGAAATCAAAGCTGTTTTAGAAGATGCAGTTGATGAAGCTTTATTCGGCGGTGAAGATGGTGAGATATCAACAGGAGCTTTCCCTTATGCTTATGGATTAAAATATGATGTGGTAGCAACTGAAGATAAAGGAAATAGAATTCAAAACCTTGAGATTAAAGATAGAACTACTGGTGTTTGGTCTACAATAAGTGAAAATACCCTATATGTAATCGTTACAAATAACTATATTGCTGGTGGTAAAGATGGATATACCACTTTTAAAACTGTTCAAGAAAGCAGAGGTGAAGGGGTTGATACATATTTAGACTATGCAATGAGTTTTGTAAACTACACAAAAAGTTTAACAGAGAATTCTGAGACATTAACAAAACTTCCAACAGAAGATCATCCAATTAAAAGTTATACTGCACCTGCACAATAACTTAATATTTTAAAACTCTGGTACATTTGCCAGAGTTTTATTACTACTATAAATAACTATATAAAATACTCACTCAATCTTTCTAAGAATATTTTCGATATAATCGCGGATAAAATACTATAAAATCAACACTTAGGGAACTTTATGAGCAACAAATATGAGCCAAAAAAGGGAGAAGAAAAATATTATAAAATTTGGGAAGATAGAGGGTATTTTGAGATAGATGGAAATAAGTCTATCCAAGAAGAAGATAAAAACTTCGCTATCATGATGCCACCACCAAATGTAACAGGAAGCTTACATATCGGACATGCACTTACATTTACACTCCAAGATATTATCACTAGATATAAAAGAATGGATGGGTTTAAAACCCTATGGCAACCAGGAACTGACCACGCAGGGATCGCTACGCAAAATGTTGTAGAGAAGCAACTTTTAGCTGAAGGAACTACAAAAGAAGAGATAGGACGTGAAGCTTTTCTTGAGCGTGCTTGGCAGCAAAAAGAAAATTCAGGTGGAAGAATCTTCCATCAAATGAGAAAGCTTGGAGTATCTCCAGCTTGGAGTCGAGAGCGATTTACTATGGATGCTGGACTTAAAGAAGCAGTAAAAGAAGCTTTTGTTCATCTCTACAATGAAGGGATGATCGTACAAAACAACTATATGGTAAACTGGTGTACACACGATGGTGCATTATCTGATATCGAAGTTGAACACGATGAAGTAAATGGGAAATTTTACCATATGAACTACCATTTTGCAGATGGAAGCGGTCATGTAACAGTTGCTACTACAAGACCTGAAACTTACTTTGGGGATACTGCTATCATGGTGCATCCTGAAGATGAAAGATATAAAGATATCGTAGGCAAAGAAGTAGTTCTTCCACTAACGGAAAGAAAGATCAAAGTTATTACTGACTCTCACGTTGATATGGAGTTTGGAACTGGGGTTGTAAAAGTTACACCAGCTCATGATCAAAATGACTACGAAGTAGGAAAACGACACGACCTAGAGTTTATCACGTGTTTTGATGAACAAGGTATCTTAAATGAATACTGTGGAGAGTTTGCAGGATTAGAAAGACTAGAATCCAGACAACCTATCGTAGAGAAACTTCAAGCAGAAGGATTTATGGTAAAAATTGAAGACCATGTGCACCAAGTAGGACACTGCTATAGATGTAAAAATATCGTTGAGCCATATATCTCAAAACAATGGTTTGTACGCAGTGAAGTAGCTAAAAAATCAATTGAGAAAACTTACGCAGGTGAAGCACAGTTTCATCCACCACACTGGATAAACTCTTATAGAGCTTGGATGGATGAGCTTAGAGACTGGTGTATCTCACGACAACTTTGGTGGGGACATAGAATCCCTGTATTTGATTGTGAAGATTGTGGTCACCAATGGGCTGATAAAGCAGATGAGCCTGAAGCATGTCCAAAATGTGCGAGTAAAAACTTTACACAAGACCCTGATGTACTTGATACTTGGTTTAGTTCAGGGCTTTGGGCTTTCTCTCCACTTGGATGGGGGAACGGTGAAAATATGACTGATACTTTTACTCCAAATGATCTAAAAGATTTCTATCCAAACTCACTCCTTATCACAGGATTTGATATTATGTTCTTCTGGGTAGCTAGAATGATGATGATGGGTGAGCACTTTATGGGTGAGCTTCCATTTAAAGATATATATATGCATGCTCTTGTAAGAGATGAGCATGGTGCAAAGATGAGTAAGTCAAAAGGGAATGTTATCGATCCACTTGATATGGTTGAAGAGCATTCGGCTGATATCATTAGATTCACTTTAGCATTCTTAGCAGTTCAAGGAAGAGATATAAAGCTAGGTGCTAAAAACTTAGAGCAGTTTAGAAACTTTACAAATAAACTCTACAACGCTTCAAACTTCTTACAACTCAATGTAGATACTTTTAGTGATCTAAAAGATTGTGAGATAAAAACACCACTTGGAAAATGGATGCAAAGCCGACTAAGTGTAGCTGTTGAAGATGTTCGATCTGCTATTGAAGAATATAGATTCAACGATGCAGCAAGTTCACTTTATAAATTCGTATGGAATGAGTTCTGTGACTGGGGAATCGAATACTCAAAAGCTTCTAAAGACTCTATCAGTGAACTTGGAGCTATCTTCAAAGAGACTCTTAAAATGGTATCACCATTTATGCCATTTATCTCTGAACATCTTTACCATAAGCTCTCAGGAACATCTTTAGAAGATGGAGATTCTGTTATGGTGATGAATTTCCCGAAAGAGATCACAAAAGACGATGAATCAGAAGCAATGTTTACTATCATCGAAGAAGCTATTACAGCAATTCGAAGAGCAAAAGTTGTAATCGATATGGGGAACTCTAAGATCGCTAAAGCATATGTAAAACTAAATGATAATATGAATGTAGAGATCATGAAACCATTTATCGAAAAGCTTGCAAAGGTTGAAGAGATAGAGTTTGTAGTATCTAAAGTAAGTGATGCGATCACAGATGTAAGTGACAACTTAGAAGTATATATCCCAAGAGGAGAAATTGACCTTACTCCAATCATCTCTAAACTTGAGAAACAAAAAGAAAAGCTAGAGAAAGAAGTAGCTAAACTAAACGGTATGCTTAGTAATGAACGATTTGTAGCAAATGCACCTGTGCATGTAGTGGCTGAAAATAAAGAAGCCCTACAAAATGCTAGTGAGAAGCTTGAGAAAGTGGAAGCTGAACTTAAAAGTTTAAGCTAAGCCTTAAAATCAAGAGGTGATTTGATATCACCTTTGTTTAACTCTTTTACGATAAGAGTAGAGGTAAACTTATGACTAAATGTCATAAGGAAACTATACGAATTGTAGATCATCGTAGTTTCGATTGATTTATGACCAAGTAATTCTTGAATAGATCTGATATCAGTACCATTCTGCAAAAGATGTGTAGCATAAGAATGTCTAAATATATGAGATGTGACTCTTTTATCTATACTACACTTTTGAACTGCACTTTTTATATTTCTACTTAATGTTACATCCAAAATATGATGCCTTCTTTGTTCACCACTTCTAGGATCAGTTGAGATCTTGTTCATAGGGAAAACATACTGCCACTTGGTTTCAAACTTTGCCTTGGGAAATTTTCGTTCCAATGCATAGGGTATAAATACACTTCCAAAACCATCTTCTAAATCTTTTTTATAAAGCTCTCTTACTTTTTCTACTTGAATTTTTAATTCACTTTTTATCTTTAATGGAAGCGGTAAAGTTCTATCTTTAAGTGATTTGCTATCCCACATATATATTTTGTCAAATCCAAAATCTATGTCTTTTATTCTTATATTCTGAACTTCACTCATTCTAAGACCACAACCATACATTAATTTTACCATCAGTTGATATATGGGAACCTCTAAAAACACCTTTTAGAACTTCCAACTTCTTATTTTCTTAATTTTT
>CBETOJ010000032.1:0-9718 GCA_965537725.1 uncultured Campylobacterales bacterium
TTTACTCAAGATAATAAGAGTATAGATACAGTTTTTTTAGGAGATAGCTCTTGTGGAAATGCTATCAATATAAAACTTTTTAATAGATTGACTCATTCCACGGGGTATAATCTAGCCCTAACGGGTTCTTTTGGAATTGAAACAGATATTAATATGATCAAACATTCTGTTGCATCCTATCCAAATCTAAAAAATATTGTTTTTATGCACACTATTAATATTTGGGAAAGAGAATTCTCCTACATAGGTTTTTTTGATACTTTATATAGTGTAAGTGATCTCTTTTCATATTCACATCTTACAGATGAAAATATCTTTTTAAAATATTTTGCTTATAAGATCAACCCAAAAGAGATCACATGGCTTGCAAAAAAATCAAAATTAAAAAACAATTTTGATCATGAGTTAGATTATAATGGACAAAAAAAGAAACGGTTTTCCAATGATATGCTAGAGCTTACAAGTGCAGAAAACTATCAAAACCTTCATATTAAGCCCCATAAGTTAAAAGTATGGGAAGAGTTAAATAGCTTATGTAAACAGTATACTTTAAATTGCTATTATCTTAATGGTCCAATTTATGAAAAAATTTATGTACAAGATAAAGAAAAAGTTGAAGAAGTGATGGGGAGTATAAAACAAAGATCAGAGGTGTTTCGATTTATCCCTGAAGTTTTTAGTTATCCAAAAAATATGATAGGGGATTCAGAGGATCATATTGATCCAAAATACAAAGATAAAGTGACCAAAGAGTATGTGGAAGTTTTAAAAAGGAATGGCTTTTAAAACTCTATTCTCTTCTTAAGATATAGTCATTGATTATATCAGAAAATTTAGAAGATTGATACAAAGCATTGATCTCTTCTCTATTCGCAATAGTTTGACTCCATTCAAAAAACTCTGCTTCAGGGTGCTCCTTTTTATATTTTAAAAACTGTTCAAAATAAAAATCAACTTTTCCCGCTTTTGATGCTTTTAGATGTCCAAATGGCCAAAAAGAGAGTTGATTTGTCCTCTCAATTGGAGTGTTTTCTCTAAAGTATTGGTAGAGCGTTGCATAAATACCTGTTCTATCTGCTCCCGCTTTACAATGGATCCATATAGGGTATTCTGCTGTTTCAAAGATCTCTTTAGCTCTTTTAACTTGCTCTGGTCTTAAAATTGCTCGTGATGCAACATTTACATCAATTAGAGTAATTCCTAGCTTTTCACACTTTTCTTTTTCAAATTGATAATACGCACTTTTAGGATTGGCATTTTTAAGATTTACTATTGTTTTAAAACCATACTTTTTTACATATCTTTCAAGCTGCTCCATTGTTGGTTGAGCTGATCTATAGGCTTCATCTGAGATCTTATGAAAATTGAGTCTAAAAAGATTGATAAAGTTATGCTCTGCAAACATTGCATACATCCATGCATAGATTCTTCCTTTAAAGGTTTTTATGTTAAATCTACTGTTCATCTTTATATAGCTCCTTAAATTCTGCACATGATTCTAATAGTTTTTCTTTTGTTCCCTCTCCTACGATCTCTCCATGACTCAATACAAAGAGTTTTGAAGCGATATCGATACTTTTAAAACGGTGAGCGATCATAATAGTGATGATATCTTTTGAGATATTTTGAATAGTTTGAATAATCGCTTTTTCACTAGTATTATCTAAAGCACTTGTAGCCTCATCTAAAATAAGGATTTTTGGGTTTTTATATAAAGCCCTTGCTATGGCGATTCTTTGTCTTTGACCTCCACTAAGATTTGTACCACTTTCATTAAGCTCAGTATAAATACCATCTTCCATAGTTTGAATATGCTCATAGATATTTGCTTTTTTTAATACCTCTATGATCTTCTCTTCATCTATCTCATCTCCATAAGCTACATTAGTGGCAATGGTATCATTAAAGATATATACTCTTTGAGTTACGATAGATATTTGCTCTCTTAGTGAATGAAGAGAATAGGTTTTTATATCTTCATTATTCATTAAAATAGAACCTTTTGTAGGATCAAAAAAACGAAGCATAAGATTAATGATAGAGCTTTTCCCACCACCACTATTTCCTACAAAAGCGATCACTTCCCCTTTTTGAAGAGTAAAGTTGATATTTTTTAAAGCAGGTTTGTCCTCATAAGATAAATAGGCATTATTAAAAGTGATTGTTTTGACATCACAAAGTTCTTTTTCTCCATCTGATGTTTTAGACTCTATGATCATAATATCATTGATCCGTTCATTTGCAGCCAAAGCATCTTGAAACCTTGCATAAGTAGTTGATACCCTTCTTATTGGATCTACTGCCATGAACATTGCAGTTAAAAAAGAGAAAAAAGCACCTATGGTCATATTCCCATTAATGACCTCTTTCCCCCCTACGATGATCACAATAGCAGCAGATATTGCAGCAAAAAGCTCCATCACAGGGATTACAAGCTCTCCAATTTTAATAGACCTCATATTGATCTCAAAAAAGCTTTTATTGATCACAGCAAACTTTTTTGCCTCAAAGGCTTGGGTTGAGTACGCTTTAATGATCTCTATGTTTGAAAAAGTTTCATTCAAATTTGAAGTAAGATCTGAGTTTTTCTCCTGGGAAGCATGGGAGATTTTTTTAAGTTTTTTTGAGATGATTTGTACAGGAATATACGCTGCAGGAATTACAACAAAAACAAAAAAGGCTAAAGTAGGGCTATGGTAGATAACTACTCCAATAAGAGCAAGAGCTGTAAAGCTTTCTCGTACAAGAAGTGCTAATTGAGTAGAAACAGCACCTTGGATTCGATTTACATCATTGGTGATTCTACTTAAAAGCTCCCCACTGTGGTATAGATGAAAAAAGGACATATCAAGAGTAAGAACATGTTGCAGCATCTTATCTCTTACGATCCTTACAATATCTTGCCCCACAAGGTTCATATAATACGCTTGAACATATGTCCCAATACCTTTTAATGCAAAAATAGCTATGACTATTACAGGTAAGATATAAAGTTGTTCTACCTTTTTATCCACAAAGATTTCATCAAGTAGAGGCTTCATCATATAAGCAATTGCTGCAGTGGTAATTGCAACAGTAAGCATCCCTAAAAATGCAAAAAAAAGTTGTCTTTTATAGTTTTTTAGATAAGGAATATAATGTTTTATAAATTGTATCAAAAAGTACTCCTAGATTATGAAAAGAGATTATAGCGAAACAGTTTTAAGATTCTGTAACTCTAAAAGTTACAATTTTGTTATTCACAAAAGAGTATTTAGTTTGCTTTGACAACTTTTTCGTTACAATACGCAAAAGTTTATAATATCTTTATAGGAAACTAAAAAAATATGAAACAACAATATAAATCTTATGCACAAACATGCGAGTTTTTAAAAGAGTGTGTTATCAAATACCCAGATCTTATTACGATTCAAAGTATTGGGAAAACATGGGAAGATAGAGATATTATGTTAGCAACCATCTCTTTAAATGTGGAAAATGCTGATCTAAAACCTGCTATGCTTTTTACTGGGACTATTCATGCAAGAGAGTGGATAGGAAATGAGCTGGCAGTTTCATTTATAGAATATTTACTCACCCATTATAGCTCAAATCCTAGAGTTTTAAGAACCTTGACTAAAAATACTTTATATATTGTTCCTTGTTTAAATCCAGATGGTTTTGAATATAGTAGAACCCATTTTTCATTTTGGAGAAAAAATAGACGAGATAATGGTGATGGAACTTTTGGAGTTGATCTTAATAGAAACTTTAGTGTAGGATATAGTAAAAATAAAGATACAGGCTCAAACGTTTATAGTGGACCAGAACCTTTCAGTGAGCCAGAGACTAGTGCAATTAAAGCGTTTGTAGATTCTAAAGAGAATATAACGATCGCTTTAGATTATCACTCTCAAGGAAATGTATTTTTCCCAGCTCATAGATTTAACCACGAATCAGAAGTGGATGGAACAGATCTCAATACACTATGTGCAAATATGAACTATGAGATCCATAAAGTAACTGGGCGAAGATATGGGATCCATAGAGGAAAGCCACCTACAAAACTTATTAGTGGAAGTGGAAGAGAGTATTATTATTCACGTGGGATCATCGCAACTGTTGTTGAAGTAGGTACGAGAAATATTCCAGATTTTATGCAAAATATGAAAGAGAGTATTGATGAGAATATTCCTGCACTTTTAAAAGCTTTAGGAGAAGCACAAAACTACTCTAAAAATGCTCCAAAGCGAGTGAGTAACTTTCATATAGAATCATTCACTTCCCATGAAGTAACGCTTTCTTGGAACTATGAGCCAAATTCAAAAGATATCTACTTTCAGATCTTTAGAAATAGAGAGAATAAAGAAGCCTGTAATGAAGCTACACTTGTAGAAGAAACTTACGATAGTAGATTTACAGATATTCAGCTAGCAAGTGGGACAGCATACTATTATTTTATAAGAGCTGTAAATAATCTTACAGGGGTAAAATCACCATTTGCACCAAAAACAAAAGTAAGAACACTTTTAGAATCTGATGAGTTTAGTAAAACTATTTTCCCATATCCAAGTGAAGTAGGGTATGTGGCACAAAAGCTTTTAGAAACCAATAGAAAACACTTTGGGGTCAACTCTTTATTTATTGGAGTCAATGAGACAAAAGGGATTAGTTATGGAGTACTGCAGTTTAATCTTGAAGGGATCCCTAAAAATGCGATCATTAAAGAAGCAAGAATCTCTTTATATCCACTAAATAGAGTAAATGCTAAGATAGAAAAGTTTGGGGAGTGGAGCATCTCTTTTGTAGATAGACAAAGTGTAGCAGAGATCACTGATTATCACCAAATAAATAATGCTGAGATTATAGAAACATTAGGACAAAGTATCCCCTCAGAACAACTGACACAAGGGATCTGGAGCCATTGGAATTTCAATGAAAGTGAAAGAGATGTATTGCAAAATCATTTAGAAGAGGGGAAAGTACTTTTTAAAATAAGTGGACCAACTAAGCTTCCTATGGGAAGAGATTCTCAAATGATGATGTTTGATCTTGGATATGGAAACTTTGGAGGAGGACTTCATTATCGACCAAATATTGATATAAAATATACGATGCCAAGTACAGAAGTGGTGATAGAATCAACAAAAACAGTAAGTGTCTATACAGATAAAATAGATGAAGAGAATCTTTCATGTGGATTTGATGCAAATAACTCTAAAATATATGGACTGATGGAGTTTGATCTAAGCTTGCTTCCTGATCCAAAAGAGACTATTATCACCGAGAGTTATATTCAGATAAAAAACAAAAATATTCCTAAAACAGCACAAGATATTAGATATAATGTGGAGTTTGTAGATGTGGGAGATATCACCTATGAGTCGATTCAAAATCGTGAGCGAATAGAGTTTATTGGATATGAAGTAAGTCGTGTGGATATTCAAAAAAATAAAACTCATAAGTTTATTTTTGATTATTATTTAAAACTTGCTCTTGAACGAATCCATAGTGAAAGTAAAAATGCTAAATTTATTATTAAAGCAACAGCTTCTGATGTGAAAAATCATATAGTAAACTGGAGTGGAGAAGATGATAAAAATGGTGTTAAACTAGTAGTAAAATATATCAAAAGAAGAAAAGAACCAGTAGCACCAGTTACAAACCTAGATACCAAAGTAGAAAAAAATAGAGTGAAACTTACATGGGAAAATCCAGAAGATCCAGATTTTGTAGGATCATTTGTAGTAAGAAATAGGTTTAGAAAACCAAAAAATCACCTTGATGGTACAAAGATATATGGGGGACCAGATAATTATACTTTTGATGACTTTGGAAATCCAAATATTGGTAAGTTTTACGCAGTATTTACTTATGATAATGTACCAAATTTTAGTGAACCGATGATTGTCCAGTATAATGGGAAAAAGGATGAAAAATGATATTAAAGTTTAAAGAGTGGTTTCCAAAAATTGCACCATCCGCATGGGTAGCACCAAGTGCAGATATTATTGGAAATGTAAAAATTGGAGAAGATAGCTCTATCTGGTTTGGTACAGTTATTAGAGGTGATGTACATAAAATAGAGATAGGTGATAGAACCTCTATACAAGATCTAAGTATGGTTCATGTGACGCACTATAAAAAAGAGGATATGTCTGATGGAAACCCTACTATCATAGGAAATGATGTAACAATAGGACATAAGGTGATGCTTCATGGATGTACCATAGAAGATGGATGTTTAATAGGTATGAGTGCAACTATTTTAGATGGTGCAGTGATTGGAGAGGGAAGTATTGTAGGGGCAAATTCACTAGTAACTGCAAATAAAGTATTTCCACCTCATTCTATGATCATGGGTAGTCCTGCTAAAGTGGTAAGAACATTATCTGAAGATGAAGTGCTTGGCTTGATTGAGCATGCTGCAAGGTATGTGAAGTTTAAGAAAGAGTACCGTTAATCACTGTACTCTTAGAAAAGATTACTCTCTTCCTATAATGTAATATACATCTTTATTATCAACTTTTTGAAGTGATACTTCATATTTGTTACTCCAATGATTCAGCTCATTCGTAAACTCTTTTACAATCTCTTCTTCCTCATTGTCACATTTGATTTTAAAATATGGGTTTGTATTTGAAAGAGCAATATAACCATTCATATGTTTGAGTTTATCATTTAGGCTGATAATATGTTTTGAAAATTTTTCAAAATTCTTTGTATTCTCAATAGCTGTTTGTGTTTGTTTAAGTGTTGCCTCGCCTAAGCCTAAATTTAACTGTGTTACTAAAACTTCTGGAGTTACCTCTAAGTTCATAAATCTTATCCTTTAAAAAATATTTTGAGTATGAAAGTTGATTTTAGCTAAAATTACCAAAAAATCAAATAGGATATATATGCAAATTGTTGAACTTTTTCAAAAACTATTACAATACGAATCTATCACTCCAAATGATGCAGGGATCTATCAATTTATTGAAGAGTATCTAGGAGATTCATGGGAAGTGATGCGTCTAGATATAGAAGATGTAAAAAATAGAGTTTATTTTAAAAAGCTAGGGAATAGCGATGAACACTTGTGTTTTGCTGGACATATCGATGTGGTTCCTCCTGGTGAAGGGTGGAGTGTAGATCCATTTGCTGCAGATGTAATTGATGGAGTGATCACAGCACGAGGTGCACAAGATATGAAAAGTGGAGTAGCTGCTTTTTTATATGCTTGTAAACATGCTGAGAATTTTAATGGAATATTGTCTATTTTACTCACTTCAGATGAAGAGGGAGATGCGATAAATGGTACTGTAAAAGTACTAGAACATTTAAAAAAGACAGACTTTTTACCGACAAGTGCAATTGTAGCTGAGCCAACATGTGAAGAGATCTTTGGAGATGCTATAAAAGTAGGGCGACGTGGAAGTATCAATGGATATTTTGAACTTCAAGGAAAGCAAGGTCACGCAGCATATCCAGAAAAAGCGATTAACCCAGTACATAATATCGCTTCAATCTTGCCACAAATCGCAGGATATAATTTAGATGATGGAGATGAATTCTTTTCACCAAGTAAATTTGTAATTACTGATATAAGAGCAGGGATGCAAGTGACAAATGTGACTCCAAATAAACTTAATATGATGTTTAATGTAAGAAACTCTACAAAAACAGATCAGCAAAGTATCACAAAGTTTATTGATGAAAAGTTTGCTGGACTTGAGTATAGTTTAAAACTTACTCAAGGCTCATACCCATTTATCACTGATTCAGATACAAAAGTAGTAAAAGCATTGCAACAAAGTATTAAAAAGATTTGTGGAATTGATACTAAGCTTAGTACAGCAGGAGGGACTAGTGACGCAAGATTTTTTGGTCAATTTAAGATTCCAACTGTAGAGTTTGGTGTAAAAAATGATACGATTCATGCAGTTGGAGAGCGAACTACAGTAGAAGAAGTAGAAAAACTTACAGAGGTTTTTAGAGATATTATCACCTCTTGGCAAGCATCGTAATTTTTACCAACTTTTGGCTATAATCACCTATATTTTAGCAACATAAAAGGATTTTATTTGAAACATGTTCCAATACTTGTATTAGACTTTGGAAGTCAATATACTCAGCTTATCTCAAAAAGACTTAGAAATAGTGGATTTTATTCTGAAATCGTTCCATACAATGAATCAATCGAAGATATAAAAGCAAGAACTCCAAAAGGGATCGTTCTAAGTGGTGGACCAGCTTCAGTATATGCAGAAGATGCTTATAAAGTAGATGCAGAAGCGTTTAATTTAGGATTACCGATCTTAGGGATCTGTTATGGGATGCAAACAATTGCGCACTATCTTGGAGGATCAGTGATCCCAGCAGATCATCATGAATATGGAAAAGCAGGATTAAGTATCGTAGATGAAGAGTGCCCAATCTTTAAAGATGTAACAAATTTTGAAACAGTATGGATGTCTCATGGGGATAGAGTAGATGCTTTACCTGATGGATTTAGAGTAATAGGTACAAGTGAAAACTCACCATATGCAGCGATTGCAAATGAAGAGAAAAAAATCTATGCTTTTCAATACCACCCAGAAGTAGTACATTCAGTAGAAGGTGCACATATGCTTTCAAACTTTGCAAAGCAAATCTGTGGATGTGAAAAAACATGGAATATGGGGAACTTTGCAAAAGATCAAATCAAAAAGATCAAAGAGCAAGTGGGTGATAAAAAAGTACTTTGTGGAGTAAGTGGAGGAGTTGATAGCTCAGTAGTTGCTACACTTCTAGCTGAAGCAATTGGAGATCAACTAATACCTGTATTTGTAAACAATGGATTACTTCGTGCTAATGAAGTAGAAGATGTACAAAATATGTTTAGATCACGTGGAATTAACCTTATCACTGCCGATGCATCAAATGAGTTTTTAACTAAACTTGCAGGAGTAACTGATCCAGAACAAAAAAGAAAGATCATCGGTGAAACCTTTATCGAAGTATTTGATAAAGAAGCAAAAAAACACGATGGGATAGAGTTCTTGGCTCAAGGGACACTTTACACTGACGTAATTGAATCAGTATCAGTAAAAGGACCATCAAAAACAATTAAATCTCATCACAATGTAGGTGGACTTCCTGATTGGATGACATTTGAGCTGATCGAGCCACTAAGAGAGATCTTTAAAGATGAAGTAAGAGCACTAGGTTTAGAACTTGGACTTCCATCTCAAATGATCGGACGACACCCATTCCCTGGACCTGGACTTGCTATTAGAATTATGGGTGAAGTAAATGAAGCTGATCTTACAATCCTACGAAAAGCAGATACAATTATGCTAGAAGAGCTTAGAGCTTCAGGATGGTATGATAAAACATGGCAAGCTTTTACAGTTCTACTAAACGTAAAATCAGTAGGTGTAATGGGTGATAATAGAACCTATGATAATACAGCTTGTATAAGAATTGTTAACGCAATAGATGGGATGACTGCGACATTTGCACATATTCCACATGATATCCTTGAAGTGATGAGTAGAAGGATTATTAATGAGGTTGATGGGATTAATAGAGTGGTATATGATATTTCCTCTAAACCACCAGCAACAATTGAGTGGGAGTAAAAATTAAAATTTTACTTTATCTTGTACGCAGATACTTTTAGTACATCCTTATTTCAGTGAAACAAAATTTAAGTAAAGGGAACCTCTAAAAATACCTTTTAGAACTTCCAACTTTTACTTTTTTTGATTTTTTA
>CBETOJ010000033.1:0-9602 GCA_965537725.1 uncultured Campylobacterales bacterium
GTATTTCATTAGCATCAGAATAGCATTATAAATTGCAAATTGCCATATTTTAAAAAAACCCCCCTTTTATCTGCTATGATTTGAAAAATATTAATACAAAGGTGTTGTGATGGTAGAGCTTATTGGGTTTTTATTGATTGTTATTTCAATTGCAGTATTATATCCTTTTATAAAACAAAGAGATGTAGAAAAAGAGAAATTACCTTTTGATAAAGATTTAAAGTAAAAGAGATATTTTAGTAAAAAAGCTATAAGATTGATCGATATAAACATAAAGGATAAAAGATGATAAAAATGATTTATAGTATATTGCTTCTTAGCAGTTTTCTCTTTGGAGAAAAGGTGACAAGTATTTATGATATTGAGGTAAAAGATATAGATGGGAAAGTAGTGAAACTATCACAATATAAAGGGGATGTGATGCTGATAGTCAATGTAGCAAGTAGGTGTGGCTTTACCTATCAATATGAGGGTTTAGAAAAGCTTCATGAAAAATATCATACAAAAGGTTTATCCGTATTAGGGTTTCCTTGTAATCAGTTTTTATCACAAGAGCCTGGAACAGAAGAGCAGATAAAAGAGTTTTGTTCTTTAACTTTTGGAGTAAAGTTTGATATGTTTAGCAAAATAGATGTCAATGGAGCAAATACTCATCCTTTATATAGATACCTTAAAGCAAACTCTAGTGGTATTATGGGCACAGATCTGATAAAATGGAACTTTACAAAGTTTTTAGTCGATAGAGAGGGGAAAGTTGTTAAAAGATATGCTCCAAGTACTGAACCTAAAACAATAGAAAAAGATATCTTAGAGCTATTGTAGGTTTTATTATATGTGTGGACGAATCGATTTTCATGATCAAATATCATTTATAGATGATATGCAAAGATTTTATCATGGAGATATTGAAGACCATATTTCTTATGATGGAGCATTGCCTGAGCAAACAAAACAGCTCTATAATCTTTTTCCAACTTCACCTATAGTTACATTAATCACTGGAGATCCTAAAAAACTTTTAAAAGCACGATGGGGATTATTACCCCACTGGACAAAAGATATCAATTTTAGTGCTCCCATAAATGCAAGGGCAGAAACAATTGAATCAAAGCCAACTTTTAAACACCCCTTTAGAAAACAGCGTTGTGTTATCCCAATCAATGGGTTTTATGAGTGGAAGATCACAGAGGATGGAAAGATACCATACTATATAAAACCAACAGAAGATAAGTATTTAGCGATTAAAACTTTAAAATCAAACCCAAGAAGAGTATCTGAAAAAAATCTTTTTATTATCACTTTTTTAGGTGGAACTATAGGGGCTTTTAGTGCCATGTTTCTTTTTCGACATAAGATTAAAAAAATGGAGTTTTTGATTAAGTTTTTTATTGTTGCTCTGATTCAAGCTGAGGTTATTTATGTTCTTTTTAAAGGGTAAAACCTCAATTTTATTGCAATTTGTCATGTTTTTAACCCTTTCTTCCGATTTTGTGTACAATACTCTTACTATATAAACGGAGTAAATGATGCAATTGATCATAGGAAGTCAAATAACCTTAATAGATGGAGAAAAACAAAAGCTTTTCCCTTATGGAAAGATTCTAGAGCTTTTGAGTAAGTTCAAAGATATTTGCAAAGATATCCACTGGAATGTAAATGTACCCCAAAGGGATAAGTGTAAAATAATAGAAGATCAAGACTCTATCAAACTAAAAGGGTTTTCCCCAAGAGAGTTTCAGCAAAAATGTGTGGATATGTTTACACGAACCACACTTACTGGATATATCTATGCTCCAACAGGTGCAGGGAAAACAAATATAGCAGCGTATTTGATAGCAAAAAGAAATATAAGAACTCTTTTTATCGTCCCAAAATCAGATCTTGTAAAACAAACAAAAAAAAGATTTCAGTCGATTTTAGATATTGATCCAAAGTTGATAGGGGAGCTAAGTGGATCAAAAAAAGAGTTTGGAGCACCTATTTTAATCACCACTTGGCAATCTTTAAACAATGATGCAACTTTAGAGCAAATAATAGAAGATAAATACTCCATGATCCTATGTGATGAGATGCATAAAGCAAGTGCGGAAGTTTATTATAATGTGGTATCACAAATCCCTGCTATGTATAAACATGGACTTACCGCAACTCCATATAGAAACAATACTCAAAATGAAAAACGACTCTTTGATCTTGTAGGGGATGAATTGAGTAGAATAGAGATTGATGAACTCTATAGAGATAAGTTTTTAGTGCGTCCTACAATATATTTTAAAAATACAAATCATAGGATCAATATCGACCAGCCTTATCTTCAATCTTTGGATTTTAATATCAAACTTGGGATACTTAAAAAAAATATTGATAAAAATAAAAAAAGACAAGAGAGTATTTTAAAAGATATTAAAAACACCCTTGTAAGTGAGAAAAAACAATATGGTGAAAATAGATCAGTAATTTTAGTAAATACATTAGAGTTGGGACAAAAAATAAAAGAGGAGCTATCAAAAGAGTATAAGATACTCTATATTGATGCTGATACAAAAGCAAAATGCAGAAATGAGATTTTTACCCAATTATCAGAAGATATAGTGACAGATTATATCTTGATAGGAACTTCAAAACTTTTAGGGGAGGGTACAGATATCCCCTCTATTAGAAATGTATTTTGTGCAAGTCCTGCTTATCCACCTTTTGAAGACACTGCAAGAATGCAGCAGATTATAGGAAGAGCGATCAGACCTTTTAAAGACAAAAATAGTGCAAATATTATAATATATAATGATCAAACAACTGGCTGGATAGAAAAAAAGAAACAACATGTTTTCAACATTATCAACGAAAACGTTAAACCTATCGTAAAATAAATTATTTGGAGGATATATCAAAATGGAAGGTAAGATCTTGGTAACATATAAAATACTATGTAAAAATGACTTTAACTTAGAGATAACACTTGAGAAGTTACTAGAAAATGAAAAAGTAGCAAAGATGATAAAAAGTGAGTTTGCAAAAGGGATTAGAAATATCGATTTTAATCTCAAACATAATGATTGTAAGATCAAACTAGAGACTCAAAAAGAGCTCTATCAATTCGAAGCTTCTAAAAATGACTTTGCGGATTTAGTCTCTTTAGCAGAAGACGATGCAAATACAAGAAAGCTATTTAAAAAAGATTGTATTGGGATTGAACTTGTTGATATTGAGACATTTAAATAGAGTTTTATTATGAGACTTAATTGTTACTTCTCATAAGAGCATGTAAGGTATAATATATATTTAAAACTACATATATAAGGTGTTTTACGTGTCTATTTTTGCTGTACAATCATTAGCTGGTGGTTTTTTGGATGAAGATCTCAAACATTTTAATAAAAAATTTGATGACTGGTGTATTCAATTTGAAAGTTATGATGAAGCAATGGATATCGCTCAAACTCTAGAAAATAAAGAGGGTATTCAAGTTGTTGAGATAACACCACTTAGTTATCCAAAATATTTTTTTACGGCACTTCAAGGTACAGTTCATGTTACAAGACAGATTAAGGATAAAATTATCTGTGTGGTAGAGCCTTTTATGGGCGCAAATTTTAGAATAGCAACTTGTGATCTAAAAACTAAAAATGTAAGGCTTACACAAACACATTATAAGACGATTCCTAGTGTTGAAAGTGCTTTTGCAAATTTTGAAGCATAGAGAAGATATAAGTCTATAATTATGCTTTGATATCTAATAGAGTTCCACTTATCTCATCTTGTGTTTGAAGGCTTATTACATTTGCACCAACAACATTGTATGATACTATTTGATTTGTCATCTCTTTTGCAAGATCAGTGTTGCTTTCAGTATAGTTACTTTCTATTTTATTATGAACTGGTGCTACACCATTGACTCCATCTTCCATCATTTTCGTGCTAGTTCGCTCAAAGTTGTCAGTATTTGAATTTGCTATATTGTGAGCACTTGAATTTAGAAGAGTTTCATGTGAATATATTGATGATGTACTACTATTAATATTCATTTTCAATCCTTTATTTTAATAATGATACTACACTCTATTTTAGTTTAAACTTAGTTTTTTTCTTTACATTTAAAATTGCCAGTTTTGAGAGAGAAATATATATCCACCATATAATCCACCCACTAACATAATAAGTTGTGGTAAAAACTTAGCCATCATACACTCATTTTTCATCATGGCTATTTTACGTACAACCATAGCGAGTATAAATGATCCAAGTATTATAAGAAGTCCACTCATCTATTTTCCAATCTATCATAGAGTAATTTCCAAACCACACCTATCCCAAAGGCAACTGCTGTAATAGAGGTAGCCACATCATCATTTTCTACATCTGTACTATATCCCATAAGAGAATTAAAACCAAGTACTATTTATTACAGTAGAGATGACCATAATACCAATAAGTGCAGATGTTATGATAAGGATATTTTTTATTGAACTATTTTTCATTTGATTAGTATATCAAAAGTTCAATTGCTTTTAAAACTGTATTCAAAAAACTAGATCAATATATTCAATATACTTTGATCAAGCCTTTACTAAAATACCAATAAAATGGAACAAAATATGACAAATATAAAAACTGAACTCAAACAAGTTATTACTGATACCATGCTTCCTGAGTCTGAA
Source organism: uncultured Campylobacterales bacterium (assembly GCA_965537725.1). Taxonomy (GTDB): domain Bacteria; phylum Campylobacterota; class Campylobacteria; order Campylobacterales; family Arcobacteraceae; genus JAIOSF01. Next base: position 4,656 of record CBETOJ010000033.1, read on the forward strand.
GCTTATTTAGAAGAGTTAAATAATGCTTTAGAAAATGGAACAATATCTGAAGATGAAAAAGAAGCAATAAAAGATATGGAATCGTTTTTAGTGGAGCTTCAAAATATATTATTCGCTATAGAAGAGAATAAAATTACAGATGAGCAAGCTAAAGAAGTGTATGATAATATTATAAAGCTACTTGATGAACATGATGAATAAAATAGCTTCATTAGATCAATTTGCATCATATGCTGACTATTCACTAGTAAAGTTTTTAACGCCTGATCCTATCTCTACAAATGATGGGAGAGATTATCAGCCAAGAGAAGTGTTTAATGGACATTATGTGCCAGTACTACCAACTCCTATAGAAAACCCTATCTACATAACCCATAGTAAAACTTTTTTTAAAGAGCTTGGTTTGAGTGATGCTTTAGCTACTTCAGATGATTTTATCAAGATGTTTAGCGCGGATACCACAAATCTTCCGAAGCCTATGAGAAAGCTTGGGTGGGCGTGTGGATATGCTCTGTCTATTTATGGAACAGAGTATTATGATCAATGTCCTTTTCAAACAGGAAATGGATACGGTGATGGTCGTGCTATATCTATATTTGAAGGAGTTTTCAATGGTAAAAGATGTGAGATGCAGTTAAAAGGTGGTGGAAAAACACCATATTGTCGTGGAGCTGATGGTCGAGCAGTTTTACGATCAAGTATCCGTGAATTTTTAGCTCAGGAGCATATGTATGCTCTTGGAGTTCCTACATCACGCTCACTTTCTTTGTATACGTCAAGTTCTCAAAGGGTACAAAGACCATGGTTTACAAATGGCTCTTACTCAAAAGATCCAGAAGTGATGATCTCTGAGAGAGTTGCTATATCTACAAGAGTAGCCCCATCATTTATAAGAATAGGGCAGTTAGAACTTTTTGGTAGACGTGCAAGAAAAAAAGAACACCCTGAAGCTTTACAAGAGCTTAAAATGCTTTTTTTACATCTTATAGATCGTGAATATAGTGAGTGTATTGATCAATCTTTATCTCTAAAAGAAAAAGTATTTCTTGTTGCTAAAGAGTTTCGTGATCGATTTACAAGCCTTGTGGCAGATTGGATTAGAGTAGGGTATTGTCAAGGAAATTTTAATAGCGATAATTGTGCAGTAGGAGGCTTTACTCTTGATTATGGACCATTTGGGTTTATAGATATGTTTGATCCAAGATATCAACCTTGGACTGGTGGAGGAAATCATTTCTCATTTTTAAACCAACCTGTTGCTGCTGAGATAAACTTTGATATGTTTTGTCTCTCTTTAGCACCTTTACTTGGAGATGATCAAATGGCTCTTAAAAATCTTGAAGAGATAAGAGATGATTTTAGTAAGCAAATGAAAGAAAAACTAGACAAGGTATGGGCATCAAAACTTGGGATGCAAGGTTTTGATGCGGAGCTTTTTAAAGAACTCATTACCCTTATGATAGAAACTCATGTGGATTATACTATTTTTTTTCGGGAGTTATCAAATATTCCAAAAGATATAACTCTTTTAGAAAAAAGTTTTTATGATCACGGAAGATTGAATGATAAGCTAAGAGATAGATGGTCAAATTGGCTTGAAAAATGGAGATCATCTTTAGATGTCTCAACTTTAGAAGAAGAAAATAAGCTCTCCACTGAGATGAAAAAAACCAATCCAAAATATAGCCTTAGAGAGTGGATACTAGTTCCAGCCTATCAAAAAGCCAATACAGGAGATTATTCACTTGTAAAAGAGTTACAAGATATTATGACAGATCCTTATGCAGAGCAATCATTTGAGATCGAAGAAAAGTATTATAAGAAAAAACCCCAGCAGTTATTTGATATAGCAGGAGTTTCTCATATAAGTTGCTCCTCGTAATAGGTAGTTATAAAATCTCTTTGACTCTTCCTACTGCTCCACTTGTTAGTCTTACTTTGATACCATGTGGATGAGTGGGAGAGTTTGTTAGTATATTTTTTACAATACCTTGTGTAAGTTTCCCACTTCGTTGGTCTTGTTTTAAAACAATATTTACATTGAGCCCTGATTTTATATTTATTCGTTTTTGTCCATCCATATTTTATCCTTTATTATGTTTTTGCAAAAAATTGTTGAGTGCATTTGCAAAGTTTCCACCATCTTTTGTTGTAAAAGGACTAGGTCCTTTGGTGACTTCTCCAGATTCTCTGATACTTTCCATCAAATCTCTCATAGCTAAATATTGTTTGATATTATCAACAGTATATGTCTCACCCCTATGATCAATCGCATGAGCATCTTTTGAGATAGTTCTATCAGCTAATGGAATATCCGCTGTAATAACCAAATCATTTGGATATAACATCTGGACTATTTTATTATCAGCCTCATCAGCACCCGCTTCTACAATGATATAATTGATACCTTTATCATCTCCAAGAGATATTTTTTTGTTAGAAACTACATAGGTCTCTATACTGTTTTTTTGAATTGCGCGTAAGAGTATGGGCTTTAAAAGATTTGGTAAAGCATCACCGTCTATGTATAGTTTCATTTTTGTTGGCTTTTATTTATTCTAGATATTATGTGCACTTGTGTGTCCTTTGTGTAATTGTACATAATATGATATTTTATTTCAAGTATATTTTAATAGTTTTTGCTTCAGGTGAAGCACATTTTATATGTTCCCTTTCTATTGCTTTTCTGTAGGCTCTACTTCCATCGATTTTTTTAGTGATATTTGTAAGTTCCTTTACTATTGAAGTTACTCTACACCCTAAGTTTTCTTGTAAGTCTTGAACAGTACAAGGAGTGTCTTCAAGAATATCATGACAAAATGCTGCCTTTATAATTTCTTCATCAGTAGTTACTGTTGCAACAATATCAGCCACTGCAATAATATGATTACTATATGGTTCTCCAGTGTATTTTCTGATTTGTCCTATAGAGTTATGTGCATCGATTGCAAACTCTTTTGCTCTTTGTGCTAACATAATATCCTCCTTATGTTTTATAAGAAGTAGTTTATATTAGATGTTTTGCAGTTGTTACATTTGATATCATAATTAAAATATGTTATACTTACATAGTTATTCGCTATATTAACGATTATATGTGTAAAGGAAAGATTATGGATGCAGAGATAGAAAAAGATTTATCTAAAATCACATCTCATATCATAGATCATGCAACTTTATCAACTATCCTTTTAAATAATGGCTATACAAGTATAAAAGATAAGATAACCAATCTAAAGAAAAAAAAGATTATAGTAACTCTAAAAAAAGGTCTTTATATCTACACATCTAGATATGCACAAAATATTATATCAAAAGAGTTAATAGCAAATAATATATTGGCACCATCATATATCTCATTTGATTATGCTCTATACTACTATAACCTTATCCCTGAAAGTGTATATAGTGTGGTATCAGCTACAACTAAACGGTCAAAATCATTTAATACACCTTATGGAGTTTTTAAATATAAACAGATGAAAAAAGAGCTATTTTCAATTGGACTTAAAATAAAGTCATCAAAAAATGGAAACTTTATAATAGCATCTAAAGAGAAAGCACTTTGTGATAAGTTATATTTTACTAAAGATATTTATATAAGGTCAAAAGATAATATGCTTGATTTTTTAGAAAATGATTTAAGGATAGATTTTGAAGAGATAGAAGATTTTGATATAAGTATTGCTACACAATATTTTAAACTAACCAAATCGAAAAAAATTGAGATACTAATAGGCGTGATAAGGGATATAAAGTGATGAATATAATTGAACAAATGTTATCTAAATATACTATAGAGAGTGAATCAGATTTGATAAATGCTTTAAAAGAAGTTTTTCAAGAGATCGCACTACTAGGGCTTTATAATGGTGGATTCTTCAATAAAGCTGCTTTTTATGGCGGTACAGCTTTACGAATATTGTATGGTCTTGATAGATTTTCAGAAGATCTTGATTTTTCACTTTTACAAAAAGATAAGTTATTTAAGATAGAGCAATATTTTCCATATATTATAGATGAATTTGAATCTCTTGGTATCAAAATAGATTTAACAAAAAAGATAAAACATAGGAGTAGTAGTAATATAGAATCAGCATTTTTAAAAAATGATACATTTATACATACACTCAATATTCAAACAGATGATTTAGGAAATATTTTAGATGGTGTTCATGGTGGTAAAAAACTAAAGATAAAATTTGAAGTTGATACAAATCCATCTTTAAAGTTTCAAACAGAACCAAAAACACTACTAATGCCAAGAACTTTTAATATCATCTCAATGACTCTACCAAATCTATATGCAGGTAAAATGCATGCAATTTTATTTAGAAATTGGAAAACTAGAGTTAAGGGTCGTGATTGGTATGATTTTGAGTGGTATGTTAAAAATAATACAAAACTAAACCTTGAGCATCTTCAAGAAAGGATGTATGAAAGTGAAAACTTAGATAAAAACACCATACTTGATAAAGAGATATTTAAAAAACTACTTTATAGCAAAATAGAATCTTTGGATATTCAAAAAGCCATAGATGAAGTTAGCCCTTTTATAAGAGACAAAAAAGTTTTTGATTTTTGGTCAGAAGATTATTTTAAATTATTGGCTGATAAAGTTATCTTTTTTTAGTTAAAATTATTAACAACATAAGAAACCCCAGCACTACTTAGCTCTAAATATCTAGCTACCTCACTCTGCTTGTATCCATCTTTTATAGCTTTTAGTATTGTTTTATTTCTCTCTTTTAGAGTTTTACAATTTTTAAAATACGGCTTATTTTATGTGTGCATAAAGAGGTTTTTAAGAAAGCTTAAAAATATTTATAAAGTACTTAATGAGGTTTTAGTTTTTTATAATGGCAGACAGGAAGGGATCAATATTATAAAAATTAAAAAAACATAAAAACCTTTAAATAAAGGCTTTCTAGCCATCAGTTTAATTTA
>CBETOJ010000034.1:0-9478 GCA_965537725.1 uncultured Campylobacterales bacterium
CTAGGGTATAATCGCGACTATATAAATACAAAATAATTCAAACCTAAGGATTTTCTATTATGTCAGATTCATGCAAAAGCGTTTATATCACTACCCCTATCTATTATGTAAATGATGTGGCCCATATTGGTCATGCGTATACTACGATCATTGCAGATATGTTGGCTAGGTATTCTAGACTTGTAGGGTATGATACATTTTTCTTAACAGGAACCGACGAACATGGTCAAAAAATTGCAACTAGTGCAGAACAACGTAGCAAATCTCCAAAAGAGTATGCAGATGAAGTAAGTGGTAAGTTTAAAACTTTATGGGATGATTTTGATATCTCATATGATAAGTTTATACGAACAACTGATGAAGAGCATAAGATCGGTGTGCAAAAAGCATTTGAAAAGATGTATCAAAAAGGTGACATATATAAAGGAAACTATGAGGGGAACTATTGTGTAAGTTGTGAAACATTTTTTACCGATGCTCAACTTATTGACGGAGAAGGATGCCCTGATTGTGGAAAACCTACAACTATAGTAAAAGAAGAAAGCTACTTCTTTAAACTTTCAAGCTATCAAGATAAACTTTTAAAGCTTTATGAAGATAATCCTGAGTTTATATTGCCAAAAGCAAAAGCAAAAGAGATTATCAACTTTGTAAGTGCAGGTCTTAATGATCTTTCTATCTCAAGAACCTCATTTGACTGGGGTGTAAAACTACCAGACTCTATGAATGATGATAAACATGTGATGTATGTATGGCTAGATGCACTTTTAAACTATATCACAGCTCTTGGGTATGGTGGAGATGAAGAGAATATGAAATATTGGCCTGCAAAAGTACAACTTGTAGGAAAAGATATTTTAAGATTCCATGCGATTTTTTGGCCAGCCTTTTTAATGTCACTTGAACTTCCACTTCCAGATCATATTGCTGCCCATGGTTGGTGGACTAGAGATGGTGAAAAGATGTCAAAATCAAAAGGAAATGTGGTAAATCCAAAAGAGGTAGCAGATGCTTATGGACTAGATGCATTTAGATACTTTATGCTTCGAGAGGTTCCTTTTGGACAAGATGGAGACTTTTCACAAAAAGCTCTTATGGATAGAATCAATAGTGATCTTGGGAATGATCTTGGAAATCTTTTAAATAGAATCAGCGGTATGAGTGGAAAATACTTTGATTTTAAAGTAAGTTCCAAAGATGTAGAAAAATATCATAAAAAAGAGTTAGAAGAGGTTCATACTATTTTAGAACAAGCTAAACCACTTATCTATACAATGCAAATAAATAGATACCTTGAAGAGATCTGGAAAGTTCTTACCATTGCAAATAAAGCAATAGGTGATTATGAACCATGGAAGATGATGAAAGAGGGACGTGAAGAGGAAGCTATGGCACTAGTAGCGCTTATTACTAATATTATGGCTAAAGTTTCTTTACTCCTTGATTCAGTAATGCCTGAAAAGATCAGTAAAATTGTTACTTCACTTGGTATTGAGATCTCAACTAAGAACTATACAGAGCTTATAAAAAATAAAAAGCTTATTGGTGATGTAACTATTACAAAAGTCGATGCTCTTTTTCCAAGAATTGAAGAGGAGCTAATAGCTACGGCTGAAGTTCAAAAAACAGAAGATGTTGTGGAAAAACCACGAAAAGAAGCTACAAAAAAAGAGGAGAAAGCAGAAGAGACAAACAATCTTATCACAATTGATCAATTCTTTGAGACAACTCTAAAGATTGGAACAATTGTAGAGGCTGAAGAGGTTCCAAAATCTAAAAAGCTTTTAAAACTTCAAGTAGATGTTGGTGAAGAGAAAAATAGACAAATTTTAGCAGGTATCAAAGAGTTTTATTCAGCTGAATCATTAGTAGGAACTCAAGCTTGTGTAGTAGCAAACCTAAAGCCAGCAAAACTTATGGGAATGCTAAGTGAGGGGATGCTATTAGCAGCAAAAGATGAGAATGGTCTACACCTTTTACGTCCTGAAGCTCCAAAACTCTCTGGAACAAAAGTTAGCTAATACAGCCTCATAATGCAAATCACTTCATTAACCGATATTGTCGAGGGGAAACTTCAAAACTCCCCTGCAATCTCATTTATTACTCAAATCCATACTAATATCTCTAAAGTAAATGAAGGGGATGCCTTTTTAGCACTAGAACATAAAGATATCAAAAAGGCTCTTAGTAAAAATGCTTTTGCAATCATCTATCAAGGGGAACTTGATGCAAGTGATAATGAGGTAGCATGGATACAAGTTGATGACATAATTAAAGCAACTACAAATGTTCTACGATATAAATTTGTAGAGTTTAAAAATGGATATATCCGTACCAATAAGATCTTTTTTAAACTTTTAAAACTTTTTAAATCAAAAGAGATTTCCCATGTACTCACACTTAAAAATGATATATCATTAGATTTTGAACTTTTAAATTCAGTTACAGAGAATAAACTGATCTTCTCTACTAATCTGAAGTTTTTAGAAAATATCAGCTCAGATGTGGTGAGTTTAGAAGATAAAAAATTTGAGCTTCAAAACCTAACGGTTCACTCACTTTTTGAAACATCATTCTCTTATAAAGAACGTTTTTTTGATAAAATAAAACTCCCAAGAGTTTATATAGATTATCTTTTACAACAACTAGAACTTTTTGAATATAAATTAGATATGAAAAAACTATATAGTTTTGATCTTTTTAAACCTATTTTTATCAATAAAAGTGATCAAATAGTCTCCTTTGGACAAACCAATAGATTTATAGTAGCAAGTAATGATGAAGATATCGCTGCTTTAGAGATAGAGTATCTAAAACAAAACTACTCATATGCAAAACTAGAGATCATAGATGTAAAAGATATGGATGAGGGACAAATCTTACAGATCATCCAACAAAAAGAGTTTAATGCACTTTATTTAAAAAATACTAGTCATGATATAGTTGTCTCAATTTTACATAATAATGACAATGATACCAATCTAATAGAATTTTAATCCATCTTTCCTATAGCACAAGAAACAAAGCTTTTTGCTTTAGCTGTTACATTACCCATAGTTGAAAGCTCATCACTGCTTAGTGGATATCCTAAACTTCGTAGTTTTAGTTTTAAAGCTTCTATATTTTGATCATCAATATCTAAAGTGATCTCTCTTGGCATTTTTTCTAGATCTACTTCAACTTCTCCAAACTCATCTTTTAAAGCTTTTTTTAAAGTATTTGCACATCCTCCACACTTTACATTCTCTACTGTAAAAACCTGTTGCATGTTTAACTCCTTATAATCTTGTAAGTAAAATCATTAATACTATAACATACAATGATAAAGTTAATGTTTTATAAGATTTTATATTTACTTTAGCTTTTATCTTAATCCCTATATATACTCCAATGAGTGAAGCAATACCTACTATTGCACCCTCAGTATAAGGCATATGCCCTGCTAAACTTAAACTAATAAATCCAGCAATGGAGCTAAAGATCACAAAAAAGAGTCCCAAGCTTGCAGCATCTTTTAGATTATAATACATAAAACTTACAAGTATAGGTGTCAGAATCAAAGATCCCCCTACTCCAATACTCATAGCAACCATACCTACAATAAAGCCAATTCCCACAAGCAAGAACTTGCTATGATATTTTACTTCTTTTCCATGATTGGTCGATGTAGAAGCTACACGATATATTGAAAATAGCAATACTAATAAGAACATATATTTTAAATACTGCCCATCTACATTTGGAACGATCAATCCACTTAAAGCACCACCAACAAAGCCACCAAGTCCAATGATAATACCATCTTTAAAAATTGCTTTGTTTTTTCTTGAGTTGATAAAGCTTCCAAAGATCGAGCTAAATACCATCTGCATAATTGAGATAGCAACAGCATGTTTCATCTCAAAACCATATAGAAGTAAAAATGGTACAAGAATCGTACCCCCTCCAATTCCAAAAAAACCAGAGGTGATCCCTGTTATTATCCCAAGTAGTGCTAATACCATATCTTATGACTCTTCATTTTTCATAGCATCAATAAAATTCTCATAGATCTCTTCAAGCTCTTGATCCTCTTTTGATACATCTATACCATCATGTTCGCTTACTGCATGTTCTAAAACTGCGACCCTTTTTAGTAGGTATGCAAACATCTCTCTTGATACATCTGGTAAATTATTATGATCAAGTAATGAACTCTCTTCCTCACAATCTTCATCTCTACGTCTTACAATTCTAGCTGGAACCCCAACAGCCGTTGAGCTACAAGGAACATCTTTTACCACAACTGAATTTGCCCCTATCTTACAACGCTCTCCTATCGTAATATTTCCTAAAACCTTTGCTCCACTCCCTATAACTGTATGTTTTCGAATGGTAGGATGTCGTTTCCCTTGACTTAAACTCACCCCTCCTAGAGTTACCCCTTGGTAGATAAGTACATCATCTTCTATAATCGTAGTCTCTCCAATCACCACTCCAAACCCATGATCTATAAAGACACGTCTTCCTATGGTAGCTCCTGGATGGATATCTGTATTGGTTAAAAGTTGTGTGATTCCACTAAACATTCTTGATAATCTTTTAAACCCTTTTTTATAAAGACGATTTGATATCCTATAGTTAACTATCGCCCAAACTCCAGGATAGTTAAAAAGAAGTTCTAGTTTAGAGTGGAGGGCTGGGTCATTTTTAGCTGGTACTGAAAAGTCTTCTTTAATTAAGCTCCATAACCCCATAATTTTCTCTTACCCCTTTGATGCTAATGTTTTTAAATAGCTATTGTCATTAATATATTGAACTAATCTTTCTTGTAATAGTTTGTTTTGTGTTTTATCTAAAAGCTGATCTAAAATATCTTTGGGATTATAGTCTAAATCTTCAAAAATATCCATTATACTTTGTGATTTTAAGAAACTATTTAGTTCCATCTTTCCGTTTTCATCAAATACTACATTAATCTCTGATGGCGAACTAAATAAGTTATGTCTCATCCCTAAGATATCTTGATACGCTCCAACTAGAAAAAACCCTAAGAAATAATCCTCTTTTTTCAAATTTACGTCATGAAGATATAATGGCTTTTTAGAATTAAATGGAATCTCCCCATCACTATCACAAGTGATATCCCATATATTTGCACTTCTTGTTCCTTTTTTACTAAGGTGATGCAAAGGCATAATAGGAAACTCCTGATCAATTCCCCAAAAATCTGGAAGTGATTGAAAAATAGAAAAGTTTAAGAGATACTTCTCTTGAATCCTATCATCTAATCTTTTAAGCTCTCTATCTTGATCATGTGATTTTAAACTAATCGCTTTTTTAATAATAAGGTGAGTTAAAACCTCTGCATTGCTCCTATCAATAAGATCTACATATCCAAGATCAAAAAGAGTTAGTATCGATTCAAGATGTTCTAAACTATCATGCATATACTCTTTTGCATTTTCATTATTGATATCTCTAAATAATGAATATAGCTCTTGTATAATTTGAGGATTTACTTCTTTAAGGCGTAAGTTTTGCTCATTATACTCACTTGAAAAAAGCTCCAATGTTGGTACAACTAAAAGTGAACTTGGAGCTGAAATAAATCTTCCTGATTCTGTAAAGATATTTGGTACAGGAACATTATTTTTTATAGCAATATCTTTGAGTGTAAAGAGTACATCACTTGCAAACTCTTTTAAGCTATACTGAGTCATTTTCTCATACTGAGAATATTCAACTGCTAATCCACCACCAATATTAATAGCATCTAAACTAGTAGCTCCCATTTTAATAAGTTCACTATAGATATGACCTGATTCTTTAAGTGCTTTTTTAAGTGGAGCAATAGTATTCATAGCTGATCCAATATGAAAATGGATCATTCGTATAGAATCCACTAGATCATTTTGCTTTAGCATATCATATGCTTGAATAAGCTCCGTTGAGCTTAGTCCAAATTTTGAATTGATCCCTCCACTTTTTGCCCAAGTACCGCTTCCATAACTATGAAGTCGTACACGAAGACCAACACTAGGACAAGGAAGCTTTAACTCTTTGTATACTTCAATAATAGTTTCAAGCTCATTTAACCCTTCAATGGTTAAAGTGATATTATGTCCTTGATCACGTGCTATAAACCCTAAAGTGATCATCTCTTTATCTTTAAAGCCATTTACAGTGATCGGTGCATTTTTATTATTATATGCCATAGCTAAAAGAAGCTCTGCCTTACTTCCAGCTTCTAGTCCATAATGAAGATCTTTACTACTTTGTAGCATTGGAAGGATAAAGTTTGGAAACTGATTTACTTTTAATGGAAAAACTGCATAAAACTGTGAACCATAATTATACTCTTCAATGGTTTGATTAAATGTATTATAAAGTTTATCGATCTGTTTTTGTGCAATATGTGGAAATCTTAAGATCAAAGGACCACTATTTCCCTGTGATCGAATAGTATTAACAATATCTAATAAAGCAGGACGTGAGCCATAATTTAATTTAACATAATCTCCATCAACTATGAAGTTGTTATCACCCCAAATATCTATTCCGTAATTTTCCAATAAACACCTACTGTAATAATTTTAATTAAGGGGTAATTATATCAAATAAGGTTTTAAAATATATGTATCAATTTAGTATTATGAAAAAATATAGAGATTTATCATTAATTTTGTATATAGTATTGAGTTAATATTAGCTTTTGTGCTCTTCAATAAAAAAGCCCTGCTAAATTTAGCAGGGCTTTCTATTAAAAGATACAGTATCGCTAAATTAGCTTACCATAGCCTCTAACTCTTCTTTTGTTACTTGATTAAAGTTAAGATATTTATAAACTCTTTCAGTCATATCAGGTGTGATTTTTCCTGAAGCAATCTCTAAATACTCCTCTTTAGTAGGAAGTTCACCTTTAAGTGCTACTACCGCTGCAAGTTCAGCAGATCCAAGATACACTTGAGAACCTTTTCCTAATCTATTATCAAAGTTTCTTGTTGATGTACTAAATACATAAGCCCCTTGTGCCACTTGTGCTTGGTTCCCCATACATAATGAACATCCTGGCATCTCTGTTCTAGCTCCTGCCATTCCAAAGATAGAGTAGTACCCCTCTTCTGTAAGTTGTTTCTCATCCATTTTTGTTGGAGGACAAACCCATAGTTTAGATTTTACTTGACCTTCACCTTTTAAGATCTCACCTAAAGCTCTAAATAATCCGATATTTGTCATACAAGACCCAACAAATACTTCATCGATCTCTGTTCTTAGTCCTGCTTTTTTGATCTCACTTAATGTTTTAACATCATCTGGATCGTTTGGACAAGCAAGGATTGGCTCTGTGATCTCGTTCATATCGATCTCAATAACTGCTGCATACTCTGCATCAGAATCAGCTTCCATCAATTCACCATTTTCTAACCAATCTTTCATCTTATCTCTTCTTCTAGCAAGTGTAGCTTTATCTTCATACCCTTGCTCGATAAGTTCATCAATAAGAACGATATTTGATTTTAAATACTCTTCAACTGGTGCTCTATTAAGCTTTACTGTACAAGCAGCAGCTGATCTCTCAGCAGATGCATCAGAAAGCTCAAACGCTTGCTCACACTTAAGATCTTCAAGACCTTCGATCTCTAATACTCTACCAGCAAAGATATTTTTCTTACCTTTTTTCTCAACAGTTAATAAACCATCTTTAATCGCTTGGTAAGGGATTGCATTTACCATATCTCTTAGAGTGATACCTGGTTGCATCTCACCTTTAAATCTTACTAAAACTGATTCTGGCATAGTAAGTGGCATCATACCAGTTACCCCAGCAAACGCTACAAGTCCAGATCCAGCTGGGAATGAAATTCCTATTGGGAATCTTGTATGTGAATCTCCACCAGTACCTACAGTATCTGGAAGACAAAGTCTATTTAACCATGAGTGAATTACTCCATCACCTGGTCTTAAGATAAATCCTTTTCTACTTGTCCAGAACTCTGGTAGTGTATGTTGTAAGTTAATATCTGCTGGCTTTGGATATGCAGCAGTATGACAAAATGATTGCATAGTCATATCTGCACCAAAAGATAATGCTGCAAGCTCTTTGATCTCATCTCTTGTCATAGGTCCAGTTGTATCTTGTGATCCTACTGTTGTAGCGATTGGCTCACAGTAAACACCTGGTTTAACACCTTCAACTCCACAAGCACGTCCTACCATTTTTTGAGCTAATGTAAACCCTTTACCATTATCTGCAGGTTGTGCAGGAGTCATAAATAGATCAGTTGCACCCATACCTAATGCTTCTCTTGCTTTTGCAGTTAAACCTTTACCGATAATAAGTGGAATTCTTCCCCCTGCTCTCATCTCATCTGGAAGCGTATTTGGAGAGATCTCAAAAGTAGAAACTACGCTACCATCTTTTACAATTTCACCAGCAAAAGGTTTCACAGTAATAACATCACCAGTTTCAAGTGCATCTACTGGAGCTTGAATTGGTAAACATCCTGAATCTTCTGCTGTATTAAAGAAGATTGGAGCGATGATTGAACCAATTACAACCCCACCAGTTCTTTTATTAGGAATTCCAGGGATATCTCTACCCATGTGCCATTGTACAGAGTTGATACCAGATTTTCTTGAAGATCCAGTTCCTACAACATCACCAACATATGCTAATGGGTGACCTTTTTCTTTCAATGTTGCCATAGTATTTAATGGATCTTCCATTCTACTTCCAAGCATAGAGTTTGCGTGTAATGGAATATCTGCTCTTGTAAATGCTTCAGAAGCTGGAGACAAGTCATCTGTATTTGTTTCACCTGGAATCTTATATACAGTAACTGTGATCTCTTCTTCTAATGCTGGCTTATTAGTAAACCATTCACCATTTGCCCAAGACTCAACTACCTCTTTAGCTTTAGCATTTCCTGCATCCATTAATGCTTTTACATCATTAAATGAATCATATACTAAAATAGTGTTTTTTAATTGCTCTGCAGCACAATCTGCTACTGTAGCATCACTTGATTTAAGTGCTTCAACAAGAGGAGCCACATTAAATCCACCTAACATCTTTCCTAATATCTCACATGCTTTTACAGCATTAATTGCATCACACGATGCTTTTCCTTGAACAATGTCATTTAAAAATGCAGCTTTTACATATGCAGCATCATCAACACCTGCTGGTACTTTATTTTCAAACATATCCATTGCGTAGTCTTTATCGCTAATTGGAGAAGTTTTTAAAAGCTCAACAAGCTCTGCAACTTGCTCAGCAGTCAATGCTAATGGTGGTACACCAAGAGCTGCTCTTTCTTCAGTATGTGCTTTATAATTTGCAATTAAACTCATAAAACTGTTCCTTTTTAATGTATTTCAAAATTAATTGTATAGAAAAAAGAATTATAAAGTATTTGAATAGAAGAAAAAAATCAAATTGTTTTATTAAATGTTTATTTTATACAAGTTAAAGAAGATAGAACTCAACATAGCT
>CBETOJ010000035.1:0-9397 GCA_965537725.1 uncultured Campylobacterales bacterium
TTCCCCATTTAGTCCATGTTCAATAATTGGTCTTTTTAAGATAGAGTTATCTTCCCATAGTTTTTTTAACTGTGTTTTTTTAGAGAGATCTTTCCCTTTTAGTTCATGTTCTTTATATGCTTTACTTCTTGTATTAAAAAGCTTTTCTGGTTCTACAAAATTTAACCAATACTCAATATGCTCTTTTGGGATATTGTTATCGATTTTGATAAACTCATATTCAATATTATTGTTATTGAAAAACTCTAAGGCTTTTTTACAACTTGCACAAGTTTTGATTCCATAAACTTTCATTTTTATTCTCCATTGTTTTTATAAGTGTACTCAAATTTGATTACACTTAGATTACTAAAATTTATATTTTAAGTTGAGTAATTGCATCATTGGCAACTTGAATTAAATTATCAGCCCCTGGTAAAAACTCTACTAATCCAGTCCCTATTCCACCCCAAATAGTCATAAGTGCCATTAAAGCGATACAGATACTGCTTATAGTGATAGGAAAGTTTTTCTTTTCACTTTTTGGTGGATAAAAATACATCAATGCAATCAATTTAAAATAATAATATATTGATACAAATGCTATAAACACACCAAAACCTGCTAAAAACACCTGCCCTGATTCAATAGCACTAATAAAGATATAAAACTTCCCTAAGAATCCTATCGTTGAAGGAAATCCTGCCAAAGAAAGCATAAAAATACTCATCATTGCTGCCATATAAGGACGCTCATGAGCAAACCCTTTAAAATGTTCAAAGGTAAGTCTTTTTTGTGTATCGCTTGCTATAAAGCTTAAAATTCCAAAAGCTCCAACTGCACTTAAAAAATATGCTATAAGATAAAATACAATAGCTGAAGAGGCAAACTCTGCTCCAACAGAGATTGAACTAAGTGCAATCAACAAATACCCACCATGAACGATACTAGATCCTGCTAACATTCTTTTTAGATTTGTTTGAGATATTGCTAAAAATGATCCACCAATAAGAGTTAAAAATGCAATTACATATAAAATAGTAGAAAAAATATGATACATCGGTGCAAAGTCTACTAAAAATAGTCGTAAAAGTAGAGCAAACACTGCTATTTTAAAAGTCGCTGCCATAAACATAGTCACTGGAAATGGTGCTCCATGATATACATCTACTACCCAAGAATGAAAAGGAACTGCTCCAATTTTAAAAAGAATCATCACAAGGATAAAAAGTAATCCTACAGCAACTAAAAGATTTACTTCACTACTTCCACTAATAAACTGATAAATATCTCCTAGATAAGTTGATCCAACTGCGCCATAAATAAGAGCTGATCCAAAGATGAAAAAAGCTCCAGTTAAAGCTCCTAATACGATATATTTTAACATCGCTTCAGAACTTTTGATATTTGTTTTATTATATCCTACTAAGATATAAACAGCAATAGAAGCCACCTCTAAAGAGATAAATGCAGTGATCAGTTCATTTGCATGAGCAAGCATCATCATCCCAAAAACACTAAAAAGTAAAAGTGAAAAAAACTCCCCATTGTAATAGTTTCTACTTTTAAAATAGTGACTATTGATAAGTAAAGTAAACATTGCTCCACTTAAAAATAAGATGTCAAAAAGTATAGAGAACTGGTCAATAATAAACATCTGTCCAAAAATATCAGGAAAAAGATATCCTACCTCTATAGTATCAAATAGTAAAAACTGAACTACAATAGCTAAAAATAAAAAAAGTACTGCTATTAAACTATAATTTTTAATCTCTATTTTTGGGATAAAACTTATAAGCATTAAAATCAATGCTCCTATTGCTATTATCGTTGGAGCATATGCGTAACTCAATCCATAACTAATCATAACGCACCTCCAAGAGTATTTAGTATAAGTTGTAAATTGTTCTCAAAAAGTGGCATAAAAAGTGATGGAACTACTCCCATCAATAATATCAAGACCATAAGAGGTAGAAGTATCAATGTCTCAATTAGAGTTAATTCAGTAAAACTTTTAGTCAATGTATTTGCCTCTCCATAGATAGTTCTTTGTAACATCCAAAATACAAATATCATTGCAGCTATCATAGTGGTTGCCGCACAAACTCCTATCCAAATATTATATTTAAATGCTCCAATGATAATAAGTAGTTCTGCTACAAATCCTCCAGTTCCTGGAACCCCTGCAATCCCAAGAGCAAAAAAGGCAAAGAAAAAGGCAAACCTTGGAGCAACAGTTGCTATTCCTCCTAGCTCTGAAATAGTAATGCTTTTAAGTCTATTTCCAAGCATCCCTATCATTAAAAAGATCCCTGCACTATTTAAGGCGTGCGTTGCTATAAGATATAAACTTCCATTCCATGCATAAATATTGGCTAGAACTAATCCTAGAGCTATCAAGGAGAGGTGTGATCCAGAAGAGAACGCAAACATCCTTTTTAGATCTTTTTCCATAATCGCATGAATTGCATAAAATACTACTCCAATCACAGAAAAAGTGATAAACAGTGGGGTATAAAAGGCAATTGGTTTTTCAAAAAGCTCAAACCCAAACCGCCAGATACCATAAATTCCTAGCTTTGCCATAATAGCTGAAAGTATTACAAGTGCTGGTGTCGGTGCAGAGCTATATGCAGGTGCCATCCATGTATGAAACCCAACAAGAGGGATCTTGATAGCAAAAGCTAATAAAAATCCACTAGCTATTAAGATAGAAGTTTTAGGATCAAAATTTAAAGTGGCTAGATCAGATAAGGCAAAACTCCATACTCCATGGGTTTGTAGGTAGACTGATCCTAAATAAAGGATTGAAAACAACATCGCCATAGAACCAAGCACAGTCATAATAATAATTTTCATAGCATTATATTGACGCATCCCATATCCATATTTTCCTATCATTATAAAAATAGGTAAAAGCATCGTTTCCCAAAAGAGATAAAAAAGGATCACATCAAGTGAAACTACTGCTCCCATCACCCCTGTTTGTAAAAACAAAAGATTATACCAATACCCTTTTCTCTCCTCATTCCACAATGAGATAAAGATCAAAGGCATAAGTAATGAGATCAAAAGAAGTAACACTAAAGAGATAGCATCTACTCCTATATAATAAGTGATCCCATAACTTTCAATCCAAGGAGCGATAGTGATAAACTGCATCGTTTTAGAAGTATCAAAGTGATATGTTAAAAAAAGTACTAAAATAAAGACGATCAATGAAGCAGTTAGTGCTCCTATTCGAAGTATTTTAGATGAAGCTTTAAATAGCCCCATTACAAGGATAAAACAAAGTGGTAAGAATACAATAAATGAAAGTATATTTTCCATCTTACACCCCTATCCCGATAAGTAAAAGCATACAGAGCATAGAGACTCCAAAGACTATATACACAGCATATTCTCTTACTTGACCATTTTGAAGTTTTGCAACTTTTGTTGCTATCACATTATATGAGATTACACTATTATTGATCACTCCATCTACTATTTTATTATCAAAAGTGGTATGAAAAAAATTGCTTAGATTTCGTAAACTTTTTACAAAAAGAGCATCATAAAGCTCATCGATATAAAACTTATCTATGATCACTTGTTTCCAAATAGGCACTGAGTCTAAAGCCTTTGCAGAAGAGCTAAAAAGTTTATAGGCTAAAAATATCCCTGCAAGAGAAACAACTAAATTGATCATGCCTAAAAGATATTCAGTGGAGTGGCTTACATGATGAAGCTCCTCTGGTAAATTTAAAAATGAGCTAAACCAATTTGATCCTCCATATGCTTCATTTGCCCCTAAAAACCCTGCAAATGCTGATCCAATAGCTAAGATAAATAATGGAATAGTCATCTTTTTACTCACACTATGTAGTTGATGCTCTACCTCTTTATTTGATAAAAACACAATAAAAAGCATTCGAAACATATAAAATGCTGTTAAAAATGCGGTAATTACAGCCAAGATCCAAATAAAATAGTTTCCTGTAATAAAAGTATGATTGATAATAGCATCTTTAGAAAAGAACCCTGCAAATGGAGGAATCCCACTGATTGCTAAAGTAGCAATTAACATCATAATAAAAATAGCTGGCAGATACTTTTTAAGATTTCCCATCTTAAAGATATTTTGCTCATGGTGCATCGCAATGATAATTGCTCCTGCTCCCATAAATAAAAGGGCTTTAAAAAAGGCATGGGTAAATACATGAAATATCCCTGAGCTATACGCCCCTAAACCAACTGCTACGAACATATATCCAAGTTGTGACATAGTTGAATATGCAAGTATCTTTTTAATATCACTTTGATAACACGCAATAAGTGCTGCAAAAAGGGCTGATGCAATTCCAATCATTGCTATAAATTCGCCAATCGAAGGGACTTCATTGTATACAAAAGCAAATCTTGCCACCATATATACCCCAGCTGTTACCATCGTTGCTGCATGAATAAGTGCTGAAACTGGTGTTGGTCCAGCCATCGCATCTGGAAGCCACACATATAAAGGAAGTTGCGCTGATTTTCCCATCGCTCCTACAAATAAAAGTACTCCAATCACTGCTAACATGGTAGGATCGACCATCTTAATATGTGACTCTAAGGAGATAAAATTAAAATCTACTCCAAACATCGAGATAAAAAGAATTGAAAGCCCAATGATAAATCCAAAATCCCCTACTCTATTTACCATAAAAGCTTTATTGGCTGCTGTGATATTTTGAGTATCTTTAAAGTAAAACCCGATAAGTAAATATGAAGCAAGCCCTACAAGCTCCCACCCTATAAACATAATAATAGGATTATTAGCAAGCACTAAAAGAAGCATACTTCCTAAAAAGAAATTAAAATAGCTAAAGAATTTTCCAAACCCTTTATCTCCACTCATATACCCTGCGGCGTAGATATGGATCAAAGCTCCTACAAAAGTTACAAAAGAGATCATAACAACGGAGAGCCTATCAGCCATAAAACTAAGCTCAATATGAAACTCCCCTATACTTACCCAAGTAAAAAGAGTACTTTGTAATATATAATCATTTGATTCTCCCATAGAGTGACTTGCAACCATTAAACTAAAAATAGTAACAATTACAGGAGTGATAATCCCAAGGATTTGATATACTCTCTCTCCTACTATTTGCTTACTATCTATTAAATAGATAAGCCCTATAATAAAAGCAGATAAAAATGGTAATACAACAATAAGATTTAAATAGGTATTCATTTTTGCCCTTTATCATATGAGAGTTTATTAAAAGCTTCACTATCAATGGTTCGTGTGGTTTTAAATAGATAGATGATGAGTGCTAAAAATATAGCTGCTTCAGCAGCTATAACGGCTACCATCAATAAAGCCATCAACAATCCATCCATTGCCCCATGAACTCTAGAAAAAGTAGCTAGTACAAGGTTTACACTACTGAGCATCAATTCTATTGACATATAGATCACAAAAAGATTTTTTCTTGTAAGTACTCCGATCAGTCCAATGGCAAAAAGGATCGTTGCAAGATATAAAAAATTATCTGGATTCATTTGACTCTCCTCTTTTTGAGATCACTATTCCACCTATAAGTGCTACTAAAAGCAGTATCGATATGGTTTCAAAAGGGAGTACCCATTCACTAAAAAGTATCTTTCCTGTAAGTTTTAAAGTACCAAAGTCTGATGAAACATTAGCAAATTCTAAAGCGCTACTATTGATAGCATAAAAGACTGTAAATACTATAGGAAGCACTAAAACTATCATCAGCATCATATGCTTGTTTCCTAAAGAGTTCTTTGGTAAGTTTTCCTCTTTGATATTAACTGATACGATGACTAAAAGTGCTAAAGTAACGATTGCACCAACTGCTACCAAGATTTGAGCTAAAAATAAAAAGCTTTGATCTAAAAGTGCAAACATCCCTGAGAGTGCTATCATAGCAAGCAAAAAGCTAATCGCACTAAAAACACTTTGTTTAAAAAGGATCATCCCTAAAGATCCCCCTATTAAAAACAGAGCCAAAATACCAAATATACTATTTTCCAGCACGAGAAACCTCCGAAGAAAAATTGCCTTTATGGGATAATAATTGCTCTTTTTCAAGCACAAAATCTTCTCTTTTTTTCCCAGTAACCGTAAAGATACCTGTATCCATACGGATAGCATCACAAGGACACGCTTCCACGCAATATCCACAAAAGATACACTCTAAAGTATCTATGGCAAACCTTTTTGGCATCTTCTCATCAACTCCATCTTCCCTCTCAACTGCTTCAATAAAGATACACTCTGCGGGACAAGCTGTTGCACACATAAAACATGCCACACATCGTACACTCTCATCTTCTCTTTTTGTAAGACGATGTAAGCCTCTATATCTGTCACTTATATCTGTTGGTTGCTCTTCAGGGTACTCTAACACATCGATAGATTTGATGTCATTTACATTTTTAGTAAGATGATCAAAAGTGATCTTTAACCCTTCTATAATAGCAGGGATATAGATACGCTCTTTAAAAGTTGTCCCATGTCGCTGTATTGTTTTGATCTTTTTTTCCATTAGCTCACCCCCACAACAATAATCGCTGTAATGAAAATATTTACAAGAGAAAGTGGTAAAAGATAGTTCCATCCAAGTGTTTGAACTTGGTCATATCTAAACCTAGGAAGTGTCCATCGAACCACTATAAAAAAGATATTAAATAGCATTAGCTTAAATACAAAAATACCTATTTGTAAAATAGTTATCGTAATATTAGCTCCCAGTGATCCTTTTTCTAACCCTACTAAGAAAAATCCTATCACTTCAAGTATCACAACCATCCCTATTAATACATACGTAAGCACTTTTGTTTCAAAGTTTCTCCCGCCATCAGAGGAAACTGTAGCTCTTACATTATTATTTTTCCACATCCAACGAAGTAAAAAATAAATAGCAATTGGTAAAACTATCATACAAGCGATCACTACAAGACTAAAGTTATTTCCAAGATCTTCAGTACTTAGCCAAGGAAGTTGATACCCACCAAAAAACATTGTGATCACTACTGCACTCGCGGTATTCATAGCGATATATTCACCCATAAAATACATAGCAAACTTCATCGCAGAAAACTCTGTCATATGCCCTGCAACGATCTCACTTTCCCCTTCAGCGACATTAAATGGAGCTCTATTGGTTTCTGCAAAAATAGTGATGATAAAAATAATTGCAGCAAGCGGTTGTACGATCACACCCCAAGCTGGTAAGAATCCTAACACCGTCCCACTTTGCCAATTTACCATCACATTAAAATCTATACTTTGATAGGTAATGATCATAGCTACCACACTAAGACCTAAGGGAAGTTCATAGCCAAGCATCTGAGAACTTGCTCTTTGGGCTCCTAGTAAAGAATATTTATTATGACTTAACCATCCACCAAAGATAATACCAATAATTCCAATAGACCCAATTGCTAGATACCATAAGATCCCATACTCTACTGGTAAAGCTTGGATTCTAAATGATTCTTCACCAATCACTAAATTATCTGCAAATGGGATAGTCATAAAAGCAAGAAGTGCTGACACAAACATAATTGAAGGTGCTAAAATAAAAAGCCATTTCCCTTTTTTAATATGAGATGGATAATACTCCTCTTTAAATACAAGTTTTATCACATCGGCAAAAGATTGGATCACACCACCTAGCCTAAACCCTTTAATATTGGTTCGATTTGGTCCTGTTCTATCTTGAATAAGCCCTGCAATTCTTCGCTCTAACCATACTAAAACAGGGATCATCAAAAGAGCTAAAAGGGCTGCTAAAACAATAGAAGCTAAAGTAACAATAATCATAGCTGTACTCATTTTATCTCCTCTTGTAGTTTATGAAGCCACTCTAAAATAGTATTCAAGTTTGATTCAACTGCATAGTTTGAATACTGTTTTATCCCATCTTCATTAATCAAGGTTCCACTATATTCACTAAAAACTGGAATTGGTGCGATTAATTTATATTGTTCATGACTTGTATGGGTTTGAAAACTAATGATCTTATTATCTTTATATGTAGAAACCATCGGGTGGTTAAAATTAATAATAAGATCAACATCACTCTCAAACTCCTCTTTAATTTCAAACTTTTCAACACCTTTTTTATTGGCACATCTCCACTTGCTTTTTAACCAATCATCTCCAAACTCTTCATCATAATAACACTCCATTGGACTAATTACTTGTGCGCCTATCTCTTTTGCATAAGCAACAATAGCAGAGATATCTTCTACAGAAAGATTTGCATCAATCAAGATACCAATATTTTGAGTCTCTTTGATATCTTTTTTTGCAAAGTAGCTAAAATCTTTTGAGTCGATCTCCACACCATTTTGTAAGGAGACAAGTTGTCGATCTTTTTGCAAAGTATGAAAACTTAATCTTCCATCATCACAGATAAAATGTCCATTGATCTTTTTATTTACCCTTGGTCTAAATCTATAGATGATATCCTCTTTATATTTCTCTTTATTATGATCAATATAGATATTGCACCCTTTTGCACATCCATGGCAAATAGCTTCAGAAGATTTTAAAAACCAAACTCGCTGATGAAATCTAAAATCTTTACTTGTCAAAGCTCCAACAGGACAAAGATCAACAATATTCATAGCATATGGGTTTTCAAGTTTCATCCCTGGAACGGTAGTGACACAAGCATGATCTCCACGATTTACGATCCCAAGTTCTCCTGTTTTTGTTATCTCAGAAGTAAATCGTGTACATCTTGCACAAAGTACACATCTTTCTTGATCTAAAACTATATTTGATCCAAGATCCACATTTTTCTTATTTTTTACTTTTTGCTCCATATTTACATGAGAATCATATAAGCCATAATCCATATAAAAATCTTGAAGTTTACACTCCCCTGCTTGATCACAAATAGGACAATCTACAGGATGATTAATAAGTTCAAGTTCCAAGATTCTTTGACGAACAGAGTTTATCTTTTCCCCTCTTGTTCTAACTTCCATCCCTTGCGTTACAAAAGTATCACAAGCAATTTGAGGTCGTTTTTTCCCTTCAATTTCTACCATACACATACGACAGTTTCCATCTGCACCCAGTGCTTCATGGTAACAAAAATAAGGGATATCTATCCCATTATCAATCAAGGCTTCAATAAGAAGTGTTCCCTCTTCTATTTTATAAGCGGTATCATCTACTCTAATCGTTACAAGACTCATAGTTTTTTATCCTTTATATAGGATTCAAATTCAGATCGAAATTTCATAATAAACCCATCGATCACATCTGATGCAGCTGGGGCAAATACACAGATAGTTTGTCCATTCATTGTTTTTGATATCTCTAAAGCTTTATCGATATCCGCACCTTTTGCAATACCATCTAAAATATTCTTTAGAATTGTATCAACCCAACCTGTCCCTTCAC